>JAQBVH010000356.1 GCA_027623615.1 Planctomycetota bacterium
GGCGTCGACTCGAGCGCGGTCGTGGCCTTCATGGCGGGCCGCTCCGCCGATCCGGTCAAGACCTGCTCGATCCGCTTCGACGACCCGCGGTTCAACGAGGACCAGTTCGGCCGCATGGTGGCCGAGCGCTACGGCACCGACCACCGCGTCGAGGAGGTCACGGTCGAGGACTTCGGCCTGCTCGACACCCTGGTCGGCACCTACGACGAACCCTACGCCGACAGCTCGGCCATCCCGACCTACCGCGTCTGCGAGATGGCGCGCAAGCGGGTCACCGTGGCCCTCTCGGGCGACGGCGGCGATGAGCTGTTCGCCGGCTACCGGCGCTATCCGTTCCACGTGAAGGAGGAGGGCGTACGCCGCCTGATCCCCGGCGCCCTGCGCGCGGGCGTCTTCGGCACCCTCGGCCGCATCTACCCCGGCCTCGCCTGGGCGCCGCGCTTTCTGCGCGCCAAGTCGACCTTGATGGCGCTCGGCAAGAGCAGCGTCGAGGGCTACTTCGACAGCATCTCGATCCTGCCGACCGAGCTGCACGAGCGTCTGTTCAGCGGCTCGTTCCTGAGCGGCATCGACGGCTATCGCACGCAGGACCTGCTCGACGAGGCCTACAGCAACGCTCCGGTGGGCGACGCGCTCTCGCGCGCGCAGTACACCGACATCAAGACCTACCTGGTCGGCGACATCCTGACCAAGGTCGACCGCGCGAGCATGGCCCACAGCCTCGAGGTGCGCGTGCCGCTGCTCGACCACCGCATCGTGAACTTCGGCCTGGGCGTGGACCCGGGTCGGCGCCTGCGGGGCGGCGAGGGTAAGGCGGTGCTGAAGCGCGCCCTCGAGCCGCTGCTCCCCCGCGACGTGCTCTACCGCAAGAAGATGGGCTTCAGCGTTCCCATGCAGCGCTGGATCGCCGGTCCGCTCAGGGAGCGCGTGATCGCAGCGACGCAGGGCGACCGCCTGCGCTCGCTCGGGATCTTCGACGAACAGGTGCTGCACGGCCTGGTCGACGCCCACTGCGCCGGCAAGCGCGACTACGGCGCGACGCTGTGGTCGCTCTTGATGTTCGAGGGCTTCCTCGCCTCCCTGGAGCAGGACGCCTCCGATGCGCCGGCGGCCCGGCTGCGTGCCTGAGGTCGGGGGCATGACCGGCCGCAAGCTGAAGGTCCTGGTCTTCACGACCCTCTTCCCTTCGAGCGCGGACCCGGTCCACGGCATCTTCGTCGAGAACCGCCTGCGCCAGCTCGTCGCCTCGGGCGAGGTCGAGGCGCGTGTCGTCGCGCCCGTGCCCTGGTTCCCCTTCAAGTCCGAACGCTGGGGCCGCTACGCGACGTTCGCTGCCACCCCGCGCGCTGAAGAACGTCACGGCATCCGGGTCACGCACCCGCGCTACATGGTCCTGCCCAAGGTCGGTTGGACCCACGTGCCGAACTGGCTCGGAAGCGCCGGGATCAAGGAGGCCAGGCGCCTGCGCGCCGAGGGGTTCGACTTCGACCTGATCGACGCGCACTACTTCTATCCGGACGGGGTCGCGGCCGCGCGCATGGCGAAGGCCCTGGGCAAGCCGCTGGTGATCACCGCGCGCGGCACGGACCTGAACGTGATCGCGCACTACCCGCGGCCGAAGCAGCAGGTCCTCGAGGCCTCGCGCGTCGCGGGCGGGCTGATCACGGTCTCGGGCGCGCTCGGCGCGGTGCTCACCGACCTCGGCGCCGACCCGAGCAAGCTGCGCGTGCTCTCGAACGGCGTGGACAGCACGGTCTTCCACCCAGCGCAGGACCGCGCGGCGCTGCGGGCGGAGCTGGGGGTCGAGCAGCGCCTGATCCTCTCCGTCGGTCGCCTGGTGAGGTCCAAGGGGCACCACCTGCTGATCGAGGCGCTGCCGCAGCTCCCGGGCGCGCACCTGCGCATCTACGGCGACGGACCCGAGCGCGAAGCCCTGCTCGAGCTCGCCACGTCCCTGGGCGTCGCGGACCGCGTGACCCTCCCAGGACGCGCGACGCACGCCGAGCTCGCGCGCTGGTACGCCGCCTGCGACGTGATGGCCCTGCCGTCGGAGAACGAGGGCTGCCCCAACGCCGTGCTCGAAGCGCTGGCGTGCGGGACACCCATCGTCGCGAGTGAGGTGGGGGGCATCCCCGAGCTGGTCACGGACGAGGTCGCAGGCCTGCTCGTCAACGACCGCACCGGCGCCCGGTTCGCCAGCGCGTTGCAAGCGGTCCTCGAGCGCCCCCGTGACGAAGCGGGCGTCCTCGCCTACGCCCGCCGCTTCTCGTGGGACGCGACCACGAACGGACAGCTCGAGCTGTTCCGATCGCTGGTGGCCTGAGGATCTGCCCGACGGTCTCGACCGGGCTACTTCGCCGGGACAGCCTTGGCTCTGTGATCCCTCCAGGCCCGTTGGATCACCGTCGCGGCCTCGATCTTGATCTCGGCCCACCGCGCGCTGGCCGACTCGGCGTCCTTGCAAAGGTCCTCGTATCGACGCCGATACGGCAGGCCCATCTCCTGAGAGAACGGGACCTCGTGCCGGGTCAGGTTGTCCTGCTCGATCTCTCGATGGTAGGGCTCCTTCGCTGCCTTCGACCTTTGCGCGCTGCCTTGGAACCACTCCCGGCGCGTCGCCCACTGTGCGGCGTGGCCGAGCTCGTGGAAGAGCAGGACCCGGTGGTGCATCTGCTGCGGGTCGTCGCCCGGAATGAAGTTGTTCTTGAGCACGATGTCCGCACAGTTGAGGACCACCGCCGGGACGTCGGGCTCGAACTGGCTCAGGTGGGTCTGGGAGACGATCGGGATCAGGAGGATGTCCTCCGGGCAGGACTCGATCGCGGCGATGATCCTGGCGCCGGTCGCGAGTTGTTGGCCCAGTCGGAGCTCGGCCTGGAACCACTGGGTGTTCGTCTCGTCGACACCGAAGGTCTCCTTGATCGTGACGAACGCCCTGCAGAGACTCCTCCACTCCTTGTCGTCCATCGGGTCCGGGATGTCGCTCGAGTTCTCGATGATGATGAGTCTGCCCAATGGGTCCTTTCCTCGCGTGTGGCAAGCGGCCGGCGCGCCCCTACCTCAGTGATGCACACTACTCGAAGTGAATCCGTAGCCCGTTGGTGAGGTTGCTGGTCGGTCCCGGGTTGTTGTCCCGGTACCAGGCCTGCCAGTGCCACTCCTCGCCGGCGAGGATCGCGTAGGGGCCGCCGGGAGTCGGGACCGCCGTGAGGTCGAGCTCGAGGCTGAACGAGCCGCTCGCGCCGGTCAGCAGGATGTCCTGGTTGTGACGCCCGATCGAGCCGCCCAGGCACAGGTTGCCCTGGGATCCCGGCGGGGCGACGAAGCCCGTGTCCACGCTGTTGATGAACATCCCGAACTTGTTGGTGGGCATCAAGACCGCGTTGACCGTGATCGTGTTCCACTCGGCCTTGTGGGTGCCGAGGCCATAGATCACGGCTCTGAGGTTGGCCGAGTTGAGCTCCGCGGGGCCGCAATAGCTGGTGCCGACGAACCCGCCGACCTTGATCCGGAACGCCGTGTGTGTGCAGCCGCCCGCGACGATCAGCTGGCCGGTGGGGGCCAGATCCATGCCGCGCGGACAACCGAGCTGGTTGCCGAGACCGTCGCCGTCGATGTCGATCAGCCTGACGGCGTGGGTGCCGTTCAGCTTGAGGCGCCGGGCCCGGTGCAGCAGCGGCAGGGTGATGTAGAAGTGGTTCCCTTCTGAGATCACCTGGCCGATCCACTTGTCCATCTCGAGGGTGACCGTGCCATCGACCTCACGCCGGTAGAGCCTCTGGTTGCACTGGGTGCCGACCAGGATCGTGCCGTCGTCCTGTACGGCCATCACGTCGGGGCACAACAGCTCGACGGGCCCGTCCTCCAGCAAGAGCTCGACCGTGCCGTCGATCGCCAGCTTGCGGAACAGGTTGTAGGAGTAGAACCCGAGGACATAGAGGTTCCCGTTCGCGTCGAAGTCGAGGCCGACCGGACCACTCAATGCGGTCGCTCCGTCTCCCGTCGCGTCCATCACGACGTCGACGTTACCGACGCTGTCCACCGCGAACACGTTGTTCGATCCGCGCGCCGCGATGTAGAGGACGTTGTTCGGGCCCATGACCATGCCCGCAGGCTCGAACATCGGCGCGACCCCGCCGCCGGTCGCGTCGAGAAGAACGCTGGCCGTCCCGTCGGGCTCGACCTTGAACACGACGTGGTTGCCGGTGCTGGCCAGATAGACGTTGCCTTGGGCATCGACCTCGACCGCTTCGGGTGACTGGATCTTCAGCCCGGCGACGCCATCCTTGTCGAGGAGTTCGGTCACCGTCCCGTCGGGAGCGACCTTGAAGAGGTTGTTCGAGATCAACCCGCAGACGTACACGTTGCCGGCGTGATCTCCGACCACGTCGCGCGGGTCGTTGAGGGTGTTGCCCTGACCATCACCGGCGGCGGTGATGAGGTTCGCGAGCACCTGGCCGTGGGCGGCCGAGGCGAGAGCAAGGGCAAGCGCAATCGAGAGCGGGGGGCGCATCGAGGTTTCCGTGGACATGCGAGTCGCGAGGGAACGGGCCATGTCGGCGTCCGCACTGCGACCCTGCGACCGGGGCAAGCGAATCCCAAAAACCCGCGTGGGCCCGCAGATTCCCATTCCGGATCCACGCATCCCCGGCGAGGGACGCGATCCTCACGGGCCCCAATCCCGATGGGTGGGGGATGCGGTCAGGGAATGGGAGGGGGTATCGGGGGATGTCGCCGTGATGGCGCCGTTATGCCGGCGGACCGAAGGGGA
>JAQBVH010000357.1 GCA_027623615.1 Planctomycetota bacterium
CGACAAGCAGGTCTTCCAGACCGGCTTCCAGGGCCGCGCGAACCCGGTCTACGGGTTGGCGCGCTCCTTCGTGCGGGCCGGCGCGGTCGAGACGATCTTTCAGATGCGCGCGCAGTGGCACAAGAAGACGAGCTGGACCACGCCCTCGCCCGATCCGGCGCGTGAGAAGTTCCTCAACTGGCGGCTCGACCCCGAGGTCTCTCTGGGCCTGATCGGCGAGGAGGGCGCGCAGCAGTTCGACGTGGTGCACTGGTTCACGGGGCTCTACCCGACCTCGGTCCGCGCCACCGGCGGCACCTTCGTCCACAAGGACGGGCGCAAGATCGAGGACACGGTGCACGTCTCCTTCGGCTTCGCCAGCGGCGCCCGCTTCGACTGGGACGCCACGCTCGGCAACTCGCTAGGCGGCAGGTACGAGGTGCTCTACGGCAGCATGGGCGCCGTCAAGCTGAGCTGGTCCCACGGCTGGATGTTCAAGGAGGCCGACGCGGCCACCCAGGGCTGGGAGGTCTACGCCAACCGCCAGCAGTTCCACAACGACGAGGGCATCACCCTCATCGCGGAGGCGACCAAGCTCGCCGCCCAGGGCAAGCTGAAGGACGGCGTCGGCCTGCCGCACTCGCCCCTCTACTACGCCCTGCAGGACTTCGCGACGTCGGTCGCGGACGGCGTGCCGGTCGCCTGCAGCGCCGAGGAGGGCCTGCGCGCCACCGCGATCGCGGTGCGCGCCGTCGAAGCCCTGCGCAGCGGCGACGAGGTCGCGATCACCGAACAGGACCTGAAGCTCGGATGAGTGCTCCCCTGCGCCTGCGCCGCCTGCCCTTCGGCGCGCGGCTGTCCCTGACCTGCCTGATGCTGGTCACCCTCGGCGGCTACGCGGCCTCCGGGCTGTACATGCAGGACCACCACCAGAACCGGGACGGCACCCCGGGGCTGACCAAGACCGACATCGAGGGCGTCTACCACGGGGTGACCGTGGAGGCGCCGCTCGGCCGACTGATCGAGGTCGAGCACCCCAAGGAGAAGGGGCTCGATCCGATGAACGAGTTCGACCGGGCCCAGCTGACCGAGTGGCTGAAGGCCACCGACCAGATCGTCGAGAACTGGCAGAACATCGACTTCGGCGATGGCTCGGGCTCCCCCGAGGAGATCGTGACGATGAGCTGCGGCAAGTGTCACGGCCCGGGCGTCTCCAAGGACGACTGGGTCGCGCCGCTGCTCGGCTCGTGGGACGACTACAAGCCCATGGCGTTCCAGAACGAGGTCTCCCCCACCGACGAGGCGATCCTCCTGGCGTCGACCCACGCCCACTCCCTCGCGCTGGGCACGATCACCCTCCTCATCTGCGCGCTGATGTACGCGACCCGGATGCCGGGGATCATCAAGGGCCTGCTGACGGTGCTGGCGAGCGCCGGGCTGCTCTTCGACCTCGGCGCCTGGTGGCTCGCCCGCGACAACCCCGCCTTCATCGACCTGATCATCGCCGGCGGCGCGGCCCACGCCGGCGCGATGGGGCTGATGATGCTGCTCGTCATCCTCGATGCGTGGCTGCCCGGCGGACGGGGCGGAGCGCACGAAGCGAGCGGCTAACCAGGCCATCGCCCGCGGATTATCGACGCCCCGGCCCCCCCCAGGAGCGGGGCGTCGTGCGTTGAAAGGTCCCGGATCCGGCCTCGGGAGCCTCGATTCCCTCCTGAGGCGGGCCTCTCCTCAAGGGAGGCTCCGGGGGGGGCCGATGACCACTGCGGACCCGGTCCCCTGAACCTGCTGCGCCATGAAAGGCATCGTCTTCACCGAATTCCTCGACCTCGTCGAGACCGCCTTTGGTTACGAGACCGTCGACGAGATCCTGATCGAAGCGAACCCCGCATCGGGTGGCGCCTACACCTCCGTCGGTACCTATGACCACCGGGAGCTGATCGACCTCGTCGTCGCCCTCTCGGCGCGCACGGGCACGGCGATTCCGGAGCTGATGCACGCGTTCGGCAAGCACCTGTTCGGGCGCTTCGTCGAGGGCTTCCCCAGCTTCTTCGAGGACACGGACGATCCGCTCGCATTCCTGGCCTCGGTGGAGAACGTGATTCACGTCGAGGTGCGCAAGCTCTACCCCGACGCCGAGCTCCCGACCTTCGACCACGAGCACACCGAGGGCGGCATCGAGCTGACCTACCGCTCACCCCGCCCCTTCGCCACCTTCGCGGAGGGGTTGATCGAGGGTTGCATCGAGCACTTCGGCAAGCCCTTCGAGGTCGTCAGCGAGGACCGGTCGGAGGGCGACGAGAGCACCTTCCTCTTCCGCATCCAGTAGCCGATGGACGACACGATCTGGAAGCGGCGCTTCGACCGGGAGCGCGCGGCCCGCAAGGCCGCCGAACAGCTGCTCGAGACCAAGAGTCACGCGCTGTGGGACGCCCACCACCAGATCGCCGCCGCGAACGAGAGCCTCGAACAACGTGTCGCCGAGCGCACCGCCGAGCTCGAGGCCGCCAGGGACGCGGCCGAGGACGCCTCGCGCACCAAGTCGGCCTTCCTGGCCAACATGAGCCACGAGCTGCGCACGCCGATGAACGGCGTGATCGGCACGGCCTCGCTGCTGGCGCTGACCGAGCTCAGCGAGGATCAGCGTAGCCTGGTCGGCACGATCGACGCCTCGGCCACCGACCTGCTCGGCCTGCTCAACGAGATCCTCGATCTGTCGAAGATCGAGGCGGGCAAGCTCTCCCTCGAGGTCCACCCCTTCGACCTGGTCGCCTGCGCCCGCGGCGTGGTCACGTTGCTCGGGGCCAAGGCTGACGAGGGCGGCCTGCGCCTCCACCTCGACGTCGACCCGAGCCTGACCGCGTTCCGGATCGGCGACGAGACGCGCACCCGTCAGGTGCTCCTCAACCTGATCGGGAACGCGATCAAGTTCACGCAAGAGGGTCAAGTCACGCTGCGCGTCGATGGCGACGAGGATCAGGTTCGGCTGCAGGTGATCGACACTGGCGTCGGCATCCCGGCCGATCGCCTCGAGCGCGTCTTCGACGACTTCGAGCAGGCGGACTCCTCCACGACCCGGCGCTTCGGTGGGACCGGTCTCGGCCTGGCGATCAGCCGTCGCTTGGTGAACGAGATGGGCGGTGAGCTGGGGGTCGTGAGCACCTTGGACGTGGGCTCGACCTTCTCCGCGCAGCTCCCCCTGCCTGCCACCGAACCGGTCATGCCGGTCGCGCGACCGAACATCGGTGAACGCAGCCTGCGCCCAGGCGCGCTCGTACTGCTCGCTGAGGACAACCTCGTCAATCAGAAGGTCGCCCAGCGCATGCTGGAGCGCGCGGGCTGCGTCGTCGCCGTGGCGGGCAACGGACGTGAGGCGCTCGAGGCCTTCCAGGCCGGCGACTGGGACCTCGTCTTGCTCAACTGGCAGATGCCCGAGCTCTCGGGGCTCGAGGTCGCCGAGGCGATCCGCGCGTTCGAGGCAGAGCACATGCGCGCCAGCACTCCGGTGGTCGCCATGACCGCCAACGCGATGCAAGGCGACCGCGAGACCTGCCTGAGGGCAGGCATGGACGCCTACCTGGCGAAGCCGATCCGCTACGAAGAGCTGGTGCAGGCGCTCTCGCGCTGGATCCCGGCGGAGCGCGCGGCCTGAATCACCAGGCGAGCGGTCCCGTCGCCACCTCGACCGCCGCGACCAGCTCACCGCTGGCGAGCAGGTCCTTGGCCGCGATCAGGTCCGGGTGGAGGTAGCGGTCCTCGTCGAGGCGCGGCACCCGCGCGCGCAGGGCCTCTCGGGCGGCGGCCGCGCCCTTGCCCGCCGCGAGATCGGTGTGGAACTCGCGCGCCTGCGCGGCGCAGACGAGCTCGATCGCGACCACCTGCTCGGTGTTGGTCAGCACCTCCGCCGCCCGGCGCGCGGCGGTCACCCCCATCGAGACGTGGTCTTCCTGGTTGGCGCTGGTCGGCACCGTGTCGACCGAGGCCGGGTGAGCCAGCCCCTTGTTCTCGCTGGCCAGTGAGGCCGCGGTGTACTGGGCGATCATCAGGCCCGAATGCAGGCCCGGTCGGGGCGTGAGGAACGCCGGCAGGCGCGAGAGGTCGGGGTTGACCAGCTGCTCGACCCGCCGCTCGGACACGTTGGCGATCGTGCACGTCGCGAGACACAGGTAGTCCTGGGTCATCGACAGCGGCTGTCCGTGGAACATGCCCGCGGAGAAGACCTCGCCCGTCTCCGGCACGACCAGCGGGTTGTCGGTGACCGCGTTGAGCTCGCTCGACAGCACGCCGCGCACGTGCGCGAGGGCGGTCTTGAAGGCGCCGTGGATCTGGGGCACGCAGCGCAGGCTGTAGGGATCCTGAACTCGATCGCAGTCGGTGTGCGAGGCGAGCACGTCCGACTCGACCAGGCAGGCGCGCAGGTTGGCGGAGGTACGGCGGTGACCGTCGTTGTCCTTGAGGTCGGCGAGCAGGGCCTGGAACGGGCGCGAGGACCCGAACAGGGCCTCGACCGTGAGGGCTGCGACCGCGTCCGCCGCCTTCGACAGGTTCGTGGCCCGCCAGACGTTGACGACCCCGAACGCCTTCATGCATTCGGTGCCGTTGATCAGCGCCAGGCCCTCCTTCGCTGCGAGCTGGATCGGCGCGAGGCCGACGCGGGCGAGGGCCTCGCCAGCGGGCAGCGTCTTGCCGCCGACAGTCGCCTGTCCCTCGCCGAGGTAGGCCGCGGTCAGGTGGGCCAGGGGAGCGAGATCGCCGCTCCCCCCGACCGAGCCCTGCTGAGGGACGACCG
>JAQBVH010000358.1 GCA_027623615.1 Planctomycetota bacterium
TGTTCTACCGGGTCCGCCCGAGCCCGCCTACTCCCCGTCGCAGTGCTTGCTGACCAGGTCGATCAGGAACTCCTGGAAGTTGAGCGAGACCTCGTGGGCCAGCACCTCCTCCAGGAGCTGACAGGCAGCTTCCCGCGGGTAGCCCTCGGCGATCGCCTGGGCGGCCTTGATGCGCAGCATCCCGTCGCCCGAGCTCTCGACCAGGCACAGCTCGAGCGCGCCGCGCGCCATCGGATGCGAGCCGTGCTTGCCGAGCCCCATCACCGCCATGTACCGGGCCCGCGGCTCCAGCCAGAAGTTGGTGGCGACGTCGACGCACATGTCGACCGGCGAGCGTCCGAGCGCCTCACAGGAGGCGATCCAGGCCTCCATGAGGAACTCGTCGGGCGGCATCGTCTTGGTCTTGCGACCGCGGTGCGTGAGGTACTCCTGCGCCCGCTCGAGGAAGCCCTCCGGGTCGACCAGGGGCAGGAGCTGGCAGGCCTCGGCCCGGTCCTCGATGTTGTAGCCGTACGTCCAGGTCAGCTCGTGGAACAGCTCCTTGGCGGAACCCGGCGCTGCATGCGCACCGATCGCGAGGAGCAGGCGCCGGGTGTGGTAGTCCGGCGTCGCGTTGCCGGTGAAGGCGTGCAGCGCCGCGTTGCCGATGTGCTCGTCGCCCGCCTGGAGCTCGGCGGTCATCGTCCGCGTCCGCTTGAGCCACGCGTCATAGATGTCGCTGGTCACGTCCAGCGGCGGCTGGATCATCGTCTGCAGGTATTCCTTCAGGGTGTCTCGGGCCGCCTGCGGAACCGGCGCATCCTTGGGGATGCGGGTGTACGCGTCGAGCTCCCGCCCGTCGTCCAGGACGATCGCGCGCCCCATCTGGGGGTCGAATTCTTCGAGCGGGATCGTCGTGCCCTCGTCCGCCGCGGAGGCCTCGGCCTTCTCGTCGGCGCAGCCCGCCAGGAGCGCGGTGACCCACAGGGCGTGCGCGAGCGCACGCTGCCTGAGCGAATTATTGGCGAGGGAGCGGGGGGCGCGTGATGCGGGGCAGGTCGTCATGGACAGTTTCCGGGCTCGACTCCCGGGCTCGAACCCCGGCTGTTCTCCCCGGGGTGGGGGCGTTGCGGACGTTCCTGCTGGGGGGCGCGGCGCCCTTGGCGCTACGCGCCCGCGCTCAGCAAGTCCTGGTCCGCGGCTGGGGACACCGGATTGGACCCTCCAGGATACCGTGGCTGCCACGCGGATCGAGCGTCTCGGAGGGTGCGGGCCCCGTTCGGGGGCCTCCATTCCATCCTGCGGGGGCCTGAGTGTCTCTCGGCGCTACACCTGTCGGGCCCCTCGGCCATACCCTGTCCCAAGCCGCGACCGTCACCTCTGCCAGCTCGAAGCGCAACCTCGGCCGCGCCAGCGCTATCATCTGCGTGCTCGAACGGACCGCCTCACAAGGCTCCCCCCCAGGTCCTACCCAGCGGCACCCCCAGACCCACCCCCGCGGTGCTGGTCGCAGCTGGCCAGTCCCCCTGGTGCCCCTCCGGCGCGGGAGTTGATTGGCAAGATTGGACCCGGGACCTCGACCGACGACCCCCCATGCGTATTCAGCGACCCCTCGCCGCCCTGGCTCTCTTCCTCCTCCCCCTGGCGGCCTGCTCGAAATCCACGGACGGCACGGCACCCGGAGGCAGCACCGGAGACATGTACGTCGTCTCCTGTTCCCTGGGATGCACGAACGGCCTCGGCGGTGACCAGGTGTTCTGTTCGATCGTGAACACCTTCCAGAACCAGGAGCTATCGATCCTCTTCAGCGAAGAGATCGAGCTGTTCAGCGTGAACACGAGCTCGTTCCGGGTGATCAACGTGGCCAACGGCACCTCGCCGTCGGGCCAGTTCTTCCTCGACCCGCTCAACCCGCGCCGGCTGATCTTCCGGCCGTCCCTGTCGTTCAACGAGAACGGCAACCCGATCTTCGGGTTCGAGGAGGACACGACCTACCAGATCACCCTGCCCGGCACCGAGCAGGGAGACAACCCGCCCTACGTGCAGTCGACCAGCGGCCGGCGCAACCGCAGTCGGATGCAGTGCACGATCAACACCTCCGAGGGCATCATCGACCCGGTCCCGGGAGCGCCCAACGTCAACCTGCGGGTGACCCGCGTCACATCCTACGACGTGAACGGCAACCCGAACGGGTTCGCCGAGGACGTCCTCGTCACCAAGGACCCCGAGCTGTTCGACGTCTACCGGTCGACCAAGATCGAGTTCACCTTCACGGACATCATGAACGTGGCCACCCTGCTCAACCCGAGCACGGGCAAGTCACCGTTCATCCTTGTTCAGATCGACAACGACGGGACGTTGGCCACCGATGACCGTGAGGACGTCGAGGGCACCTTCACGTTCGCGGTGGATCAGGAGCGTCTCGAGACCATCCTGACCTTTGGTGCGTTCGGTCCCTTCCCCTCCGCTGGGCAGTTCTCGCCGGCCAGCCCACGGCGCATCGCGGTCACGATCCCGACCGGCGTCCAGGACCTCGTCTCGAACCCGGTCCTCCCCGGCAACGGCGGCGGGCTGATCGGCATGGTTCCCGAAGAGGCCCAGTTCGAGGAGACCAGCCTGCCGGACGGCGGCGAGGACTTCGTCGACTCCTCGAACGAGGACATCTTCCGCAGCGGTGCGAACTGGGGCGGCGGTCGCCTGGCGCCGGGCCGCACCGGCGGGCCGGGTGAGCTGGGCGACCTGCTCGTCACGGGCGGCAACGCGGTGGTCCTGAACACGGACATGCAGGACTTCCCGCTGACGACCCTCGACGGCGTGCCGATCAACCACAACGCCAACATCATGGGCAACCCCGACCCGACGGTCGCCGGGGACCCGGGTGAGGTGGACGACGCCCTCGACTTCCCGGTCGCGAAGACGATCACCGATGGCGGCTTCTCCTTCGCCCTGGCCGAGGTCGCGCCCGCCGGCAGTCTGCGCTTCGAGGGCACCAACAGCGCGCGCCTCTACTCGCGGGGGGAGTCGACGGTCTTCGCCGGCGGTCAGATCAGCCTGGTTGGCGCCACCCCGGCGCCCCACGACTCCAAGAACACCGTGTTCACGGTCGCCGAGATCCCGATCCTGATCAACGCGGCGGGAGGTCAGCCCGGCGGGCACGGCGCCGACCGCTTCGACATGAACGGGAACACCGGAATGTTGCTGCTCGGCGAGCCCGAGAGTGACGCGCTCGACCTCCTCGCCGCGGGCGCGGTCCCCAACGGTCGCGCGGGCACCGGCTACAAGGGGACGAGCAAGGGAGCGGGCCCCGGTGGCTTCCGCAACCCCAACCGCTACCCGACCACCAACACGGAGACTCTGCCCGCGAACAACAACGGGCATGGCGTCACCTTCAACGTGGTCACGAACTCGTTCGGCAACGCGGACTCCCAGTGCCGCGCGCTCATCGTTGGCGCGCCGGGTGGCGGCGGCGCCTACGCCACCGACGGTGGCCAGGGCATCGCCGCCTCCGAAGAGCCCGTGGCCGACTTCCCGGTCAACGAGCCGAACACGCCCATTAACACCCCGGGCGGGGATAGCACCGAGATCGGCCTCGCTCCCCCGGACGAGAACAACACGAACTACATCGCTCGCAAGCTGCAGTGGACGGTGGGCAACCTGGTCGGCGGCACCGGGGGCGGTGGTGGATCGAACCATCCCTATGGCTCCTGGGCCACGGGCTACGACGGCACGAACACCAACGACTGCATCAACGACGTGTTGCTGTCGCGCTTCCGCGCCTGGCACGACCACTCGGGAGCGCAGGGTGGTTACGGCGGCGGCGCGCTGCACTGGGTCAGTGGCAAGAAGATCTCCCTGGACGGCATCGTCGACCTGCGCGGCGGCAACGGCGGCGCTCCCCGCACCGAGCAGACCTTCCCCGACTTCGGTTCCTACGCCATGCCCGGCGGCGGCGGCTCCGGCGGCTCGCTCAAGCTCAAGGCGCCGGTCGTCGAGATCGCCGACGTGGCGGGTCGCATCGACCTGCGCGGCGGCAGCGGCGGTTCGGGATTCGCGAACGGCGCAATCGGTGGCAGCGGTGGCACGGGCCTCCTGCGCATCGAGGACGAGGCCGGTCTGGTCGACAGGGCCCTGATCGCCGACGACGTGGTGCCCTTCGACGCCGGGGACGACTCCCTCGGTTGGATCAGCGTCGACCCTGGCTTCCTGTCCACGACTCCGCGTTTCCGCCCCGACTCGATGAGCGGCTCGAGCTCCTGCTGGATGCGTCCGGACGGCAACTTCTTCGGCCTCGGCTTCATCGACGACGAGGAGGACGAGGACACCGGCGACCCGACCAAGATGGGCTGGAACATGATGGTCATCTGGGACGACGGCGGCGGGGAGCAGCTGATCCCGTACCGCGGCTTCAACACCGAGTTCATGAACTCGTTCGAGAACACGTTCCAGGGCAACACCCTCGGCTCGGACCTCGACCCCGGCGACATGGCCTCCCCCGTGTGCGTGCGCTTCCAGGGGGCCCGCTATGTCGGCGACCCCGCCAACCTGTGTGATCTCGACCTCAACGATCCGAACCTAGGCATCGTCAAGGACTCGATCAGCCCCTGGGTCGATCACCCTGCCCTGCTGAACACCTTCTCGCCGGCGCCGAACATCGTGCGCTTCTGCGTGGTCTTCGACGGCACGATCGACAACGCCAACAACGACGTGCCGGGCCTCGACCTGCTCAACGTCAAGGGCGTCACGGACCTCTGGATCCGGGTCCTGCCCGACTGATCAAGG
>JAQBVH010000359.1 GCA_027623615.1 Planctomycetota bacterium
CAGCACCTTGCCGACGCTCTGCATCTGCCCGTCGCCTCCGAAGTTCTCGATCTCCTTCTCAAGGATGGAGGTCACTTCTGCGGGTCGAAGGTCCATGGCTGTATGTCTCTCGGAGAGGGGGTGTCAGGAAGGCAGCGGTGCTGCCTCGAGCTTCTTGCGCAGGTCCTCCATACGGCCCTGCACGGATTGATCGATCATGTTGGAGCCGACGTACACGCGCACGCCGGCGACCAGTTCCTCGTTGATGCGGGAGGTGAGGAGGACCTCCTTGCCCAGGCGCTGGGCCAGGTTTTCCTTGAGCTTGCCGAGCTCACTCGAGCCGAGCGCCCGGGGGGACTCGACGACCCCTTCGACCACGCCGCGCTCGCTCAGCACGCGCACTCGGAAGGCCTCGGCGATCCCGTCCAGGACTTCGCGCCGACGACGGGAGAAGCACAGGTGCACGAACTTGCGTGTGGTGGGGTGGAACCCCTCCAGCACTGCGCGTAGGCCGCCCGGGTCGTCCAGCTTGTCGAGGTCGCGTTGGACCTCCGCCAAGATGTTCTCGCGCTTGGCGACGTTGAACAGGGCGTGGGCCCAGCGAGTTGTGACCGGATCGACGCGCATCAGGCTTCGTCGCCTCCGGCGGGCCCACCGGCGGTGCTGCCGACCATCTCCTCGACGAGGCGACGGTCATCCTCCCCGCCGACGTTGCGACCGATCACCTTGGAGGCGGCGGCCAGGGAGAGATTGACGACCTCACCGCGGATGGCGGTCAGGGCCTTCTCCTTCTCGGCCTCGATGGTCGACCGCGCGGATTCGATCATCCCTGCGGCCTCCATCTTGGCGTTCTCGACGATGTCGCGCTCCCGAACCTCCGCCCGGTCCTTGGCCTCGGACAGCATCCGGTTGGCCTCGGCCTGGGCTTCACCGAGCCGGACCTCGACCTCGGCCCGAGCGGCCTCGGCTCGCTCGCTGGCCTGCTCGGCGGCGCGAATGGCCTCGGAGGCCTGCGCGTCCCGCTCGTTCAGAGCCGTCGCGATCTTGCTGAAGACCATCTTCCACATGAACGGCAGCGCGATCAGGAAGATGACCAGCGTCCACACGAGGTTGCCTGCACCGCTCTCGTCGAGCAGGTTCAGGCCGCCATCACCGGCGAGGAATAGCGTGGAAGACATGGGCACGATGGGCACCTGGGTGGTCGGAGTGCGGGTCGAGAAGGGGGGTGTTCCACGGGCGACCGCCGCCATCGCGGCGACGCGGCCACGGCGGCCGCCCGCATCGGTGGAACCTTGGACTAGCCGAGAGCGATGAGCAGCGTCACCACGACCGCGAAGAGGGACACACCCTCGATGAACGCGGCGAGGATCAGCGAACCACCACTGATGTCTTTGGCGGCTTCGGGCTGACGGGCGATGCCTTCGTTGGCGGCAGCGCCGATCTTGCCGATGCCGAGGCCGGCGCCGATGGCAACGATGCCAGCGCCGAGACCGGCACCCAGCTTGGCCAGGCCGAAGTCAGCGGTCGCCTTGGCAAGGTCAAGGGCAGCTTGGGTCTCTTCCGGGGTCTGCAGCATGAGTCGGTATGTCTCCTGGGACATTTGGCCCCGAGCGGGGCGCAGAGAGGTTATCGCGTAGGTTCCGCCGAGCGCGCAGGTCCTGACGTCAGGACTAATGCTCGGGGTGGAGGGAAGCGCCGACGAAGATCGCCGACAGGACGGTGAACACGTAGGCCTGCACGAAGGCGACGAAGCCCTCGATGATCATGATGAAGACGGCGAAGCCGACCGCGACGGGCGCGGAGGCGTAGCCGATCGCATCGCCGAACGACTGACCGAAGAAGAAGATCAGGCCCATGAAGCTGAGCACCACCATGTGGCCGCCGGTGAGGTTGGCGAACAGACGAATGGTCAGGGCGACCGGCTTCACGCACAGGCCGATGACCTCGATCACGAACAAGAGCGGCCAGAGCCACGTGGGCACGTGCGGGACGAGGTTTTTCCAGAAGGCCAGCGGGCCCTGAACGACCATCCCGCCGATCACCATCACGCCGAAGGTGATCATCGCCAGCGCCGCGGTCACGAAGATCGACGCGGTGGGCGTCACGGACCCGGGGACCAGCCCGCACAGGTTCATGAACAGAATGAAGAAGAACAGGGAGAGGAACATCGGCAGGAGCTTCTCCCCGTGGTGCTTGCCGACGTTCGCGATGACGATCTCGTCGCGCACGTAGTGGCAGAAGCCTGCCAGCGTTCGCGTGACCCTGTCCCCCTTGCCGGTCTTGAGGTAGGTCGGGACGCCGCTGAAGGCGATCAGGATCAGGAGGACCGCCGCGAGCTGGAAGATCTGGAGGTTGTAGAGGACGAAGTGCCCGCCGTTCTGCGGGTCCTTGTCGTAGTCCAGGAGCTTGAGCGGCAGGGGCGGGGGGGCCACCTCCCCCGCAGCGGGCTTCGACCACAGCTCGAGCTGGAAGATGGGCGTGGCGTGGTGATGCTCAGCCTCGGTCGGCCCGTGTCCGGCGTCCGCTGCGGCGCCGTGGGCGTCCTCGGCGTGGGCGTCCGCGCCTCCATCGACGTGCTCCTCGGCGTGATCAGCGTGGTCGTCCCCGTGCGTCACCAGCGCACCCGGCATCAGGTGCATGTACAGGGTCTCGAACGGCGTCTTGCCTCCGGTGTGGTGGTCGGAATACTTGACCGTGAGGAAGCACGAGCCGACGACGACCAGGAGCAGCAGCAGCGAGCGCATCAAAGCATCGACTCCTTGAGGGAGCGGGAGGTCTCGAACGCCGAGAAGAAGATCGCGATCATGGCCGCGCCGGTGTAGGCCAGCAGGAAGGCCTGCCAGTCCATCACGCGACCCGCGGGCTCGATGTAGCGCAGGGTCAAGCCGGCCAGGAGCGCGACGACCATCTTCATCAGGAAGGCCTGCAGGGTGGCGGACAAGGCCTTGCCCACATCGGTGCGCAGTGCATGCCGTTGCCAGGTCACCGAGACCAGCCCGACCGCGCCCCCGAGCAGGTACCCGCCCAGGATCCCGCCTCGGAGCGCACCTTCGAACTGCGTCGCCACGATCATGGCGAGCGCTAGGCCGAGGAGAATGCCGAGGTTGGTGCGGGTCATCCCGTGAGGGGCAGGGGGGGTGTGAGGGAGTCAGGAAGGAGCGCCGTCGCCCCGGTTCACGGCTCGCACCGCGAGGACCAAGGAGATGGTCCCCCCGGCGAAGCCGAGCAGGACGCCCAGGATCAAGAGCAGGGGCCGCGTGCCGAATCGCCCGTCCAGCCAGTGACCGGCCAGGGCGAAGACGGTAATCGCGGCGCCGAACTGAACCCCCACTCCAGCCAACCGCGCGTAGCGGCGTTGGACGTTGCCGTCGTCGTGTCGAGCGACCACGTGGGCTGTCCTCAGGCAGGAAAGGGAGCGCGATCCGGGGGGGGCGCGCAGGTTGGAAAAGTCGGCCTGGGGAGGGCCCTTCGCCTGCGAACCAATCCCCCTGGGAAGGGGGCCGTTTCGCGGTGCTGGGGGGCCATTCCCGCGGCTTAAGGGCGAACAATGTAGGTGTGCCGTGGGCGCCGTCAACCTCGGCGAGAAAAAAGACCGCGCCATCCCCGAGCGCCCTGCTACCACTTGCCGCACCATCCCGAGGGGTGCGCTTTTCGGGCCGGGTTTCCTCCGTCCTGGACCGGCGCTAACCTGTTCGCCCGTCAACCGCGTCCCAACGGATGCGGGTGGCTGGTCGGGATCCGCGTACGCGGTGTCCCGGGACCCCACGCACGGGGGCTGACCGACGAGAGAGCGCTCTCAGGGACGGGGGTCCCCAGGTCCGCCCTCGTCCCTCAAACCCCTCGACGAACAGATTCCTCCCGTGGAACGCACTCTCGTGCTCCTTAAGCCCGACACCGTCCAGCGCGGCCTGGTGGGCACCATCCTCAGCCGTTTCGAGGCCAAGGGCCTCAAGCTCGTGGCCCTCAAGCTGCGCCAGTTCCCCCGTGGACACCTCGAGAAGCACTACGAGGTCCACAAGGCTCGGCCCTTCTTCGACAGCCTGGTCAGCTACATGAGCTCAGGCCCGGTCGTCGCGCTGGCCCTCGAGGGCAAGGACGCGATCGGCGTCGTGCGCACGATGGTCGGCGTCACGAACAGCCGCGAGGCCGCCCCGGGCACGATCCGGGGCGACTTCGGCATGAGCTTCTCGAACAACCTGGTGCACGCCTCCGACGGCGCCGACACGGCCACCTTCGAGCTGGGCCACTGGTTCGGGGACGCCGCCGAGGTGTGCGAGTGGGAGCCAGCCGACCTGGGCTGGCGCTACAACATCGCGGAGGAGCTCGCCTGAAAGGGCTGCGCGCGGGCCACGTCGCCGAGCTGGTTCGGGAGCTGACCCCTCTCCTCGAGGGGCTGACCGTCCGGGACATCGATTCGAGGCCCCCGCGCGACCTGATCCTCGTGTTCGAGGGCGAGTCCCCCATCACGCGTCTGCGCCTCAGCGCGGACCCGGACGCGCCACGCCTGCACCTGGCACAGGGCCGCGGCGGAGCCCATCCCGGGCCCGTCGGGCCCTTCTTTCGTGGCCTGACCGAACGGCTCGTCGGTGCGACCTTGCGCCGCATCGAGCAGGTTGGCGGCGACCGCATCGTCCTGATCGAGTTCCAGGGGACCGGGTTCCAGGGGACCGGTGAGCCGCGCCGCCTCGCGCTCGTGCTCGAGCTGGTCGGGCGGCACTCGAACCTGATCTTGCTCGGCAAGGGCGACGAGGTGCTCGACATCCTCGTCCCCCCCCC
>JAQBVH010000360.1 GCA_027623615.1 Planctomycetota bacterium
GTGTTCGTTGGTTCAGCTCGCCTTCGCTGTAGGTACTCGGTTTGCCGCGCATCTGTTGGCGTTGCGCATCGGCTCGTAGACCTCGCCCGTCGTCCACAAGCGGTGAAGCAGCACCGCCAGCTTGCGCGCCACGGCAATGACGGCTTTCTTCTTGGCCGTCGCCCCACCTCGGTCCGCGAGCTCCAGGCCCCAGCGCCTCAGATCGCAGTCCTTGCCGAACGGACCCAAGATCTGCTGCGCGCATTGGACCAGCAGCCGACGCAACTCCCTGTCTCCGGCCTTGGTGATGCGCAGCTCCGGATCGCGCTGGCCTGACTGACGCTGCCTTGGCCGCAGGCCAAGGTATGCGCCGACGTTGCGGCTGCGCTCGATGCGCTTCGGGTCCTCGATCGTGAGCACGTAGCGCAGCGCGGTGATCGGACCCACCCCACCGACCTGGTTCAGGAGCGCAGTCTCGGGGTACACCTTCGACGAGAGCTGCCGGATCTCTCGGTCGAAGCCCAGAACTTGCTCCGCGATCGCCTCGAGCGTGTCCAGCAGCGGCTGCAACGCGCCTTGCAGCTCCTCGGGGATCTGTCCCGCAACCTGTCGATGGAAGCCGCGCGCCGAGTACTTCTTGACGCGGTACCCGAAGGACTTGAGCACGCCGTGAATGTGGTTCACCAGCCGCGTGCGGGTGGCCACGAGCGCGTCCCTCGAGCGCATCACCGCCAGATCCGCTCGCGCCGGCCGCTCCCGGTGCTCGATCGGGTACAAGAGCTTCGGGTCCATGCGCGCCACCCGCGCAAGCTGCTCGGCGTCCAGCCGGTCGTTCTTCGAGTCGCTCTGGAAGATCATCCGCAGCTTGCGCGCGTTGGCCACGATCACGTCGTGCCCCAACTCCTTCAGGAGCTCGGACACCCAGGCAGAGTGCCCTCCGACTTCGTGGGCTATGCGCGTCGGCGCCAGGCACTCGAACCGCGCTCGCAGTGCTTTGGGCGTCGTCGCGGCCCCTCCCCTCGCCCGCCAGGGGGAGGGCCGGGAGAGCCCCGGATCCACCCACTAAACCTCTAGGAGAGCCGCAAGAGCCTCCTGATCGACGCCCTCGAGCTGCTCCTGGGCCGGCGCGGGCGCCCCGTCCAAGTCGAGCTCTGTGCAAGGCCTTCTCATCCAATCTACCCCCCACGGGTCGCACTACCGAGGCCGAAGCTCCAGCTCAGTCACCTCACCTGCCATGATCGTGAACGCCGATTCGAGCGGCACGTCCTTGCTAGGGATTGGGACCACGAGTTTGTACTCCCCTGGCGGGAGTAGCGGGATCTCGTACGGCGGGAAGGCGATGAAGAAGCTGTCCGCCTCGCCACCAAACGTGCGTATGTGGGTGCCCTGAACTGGCCCGACGTAGCGCTGGCCCGCCGAGTCCTGGAGGGTGAAGCTGAGTGACCCGAGCTGGTCGACGCCAACTCTGAAGTCTACAGGCTCGTCGGCCACCACGACCAAGCGACCAGGGAGGTCGCCACTGGGCTCGCGGAACAGTTGGTGAGGTGCCCTGAAACGCGCCCAATAGTCGCCGTGCGGTAGGCCCTCGATGTCGACGAAGCCGTTCTCGAGGCCGACGAGCTGCGCACGGATAAGGCGCCCACCGTCTTGCTCGGTGAGGTACAGCTGAGAGCGGCGGTGGTTGTCACCGGACGGGAGAACCACCTCGACAGCTTCGGGCGGATCGAGCCAGACCGTAATGCGACCGAAGCCACCGTCCCCCACACGGGTGAGCCTGAGCTCGATGTCCTCCAGGTCGGCCGCCGCCCTCATTGCCGTGATCTTGACGTCAACCTCTTCGTACCCAGGGAGGTGGGCGGAGTAAGAGAGGGGAAGGCCTTCAGGCGCCTCTACCTTGTTCTGGAAGTAGTAGGTCTTGTCGAAGGCCGAGCGGGATTCTTGAGGGCCAAGCCCGAGTAACGCGGCAGTCCATCCTCCAGAGACGATGATCTTCGCACCGGGTGGTGTTGATGGAGTTCCGTGCCACTTCCCGTTGAGCTGCTCGGACAGGGCCAGCTTCCCGCCGTCCTCCTCACGGAGAAGGATCCTGACGCCGTATACTGGCCGCACTTCCACGAGAACGTGCTGACCGTCGGCTGGACGAACAGGTTGTGCGAAGTGATTGGCGGCAATGTAACCCCCACCTCCCGCGAACAAACGATATGCCTCTCCAGCGTCGAGGCCGTCAATGACGAAGTCGCCGTTCGCGTCGGCCGTCGTCGTGGGAAGAGGGCCAAGACCCGCTAGGGAAGAGGCTACAGCAGATGTTGTCAGCGAGTCTCTCCCTGCTAGAGCAATCACGCGCACCTTCCCGTCAACGGGGTGTCCGGTTGGCCCGACAACCTTCCCGGTGACTGCCCAGGCCTTGCGAAGGACCACCTCCTCGCGGGCTCGGTTCTCACGGACCTCGAAGAACTCGCGCGAGTGGTTCTTGGCGGTAACGAGGTAGCGGCCAAGCGGAGGGGCTTGTTTGGGGGACCACGTCCCGTCCTCTTCGGTTGCACCGAGCAGGTTCCAGGTGTCCGAATCCTGGATGGAGGCCCCAGGGAGCGTGCCGCCACCATCACTGAGGACCGCCAAGAACCAGCCGTTGCCCTTCTCGTTGGTTGCCTCGCGACTGCTACCGGGAGATTCGGCTTGGGAGAGCTGAGCGGATCCGCTGCTCCCGCTCGAGCTCGTCGCCTCCGGCGGGCTCGCGGAGGTAGACCCGCGGCCTTGATCCCCATCGGAGATCAGAAGGGAGATCAGAAGCACGGCCGCAACGACAACAACAGCCGCGGCACCCACTTCAGCGGCCAACCGATTGACCTTCACGATGACTGTGCCCTGATGCCCTACTGGGGCGGGGAGCCGCTGCAGCTATAGGTTTTCGAGGTCGAGGACCCGGACATCGTGCAGGTGCTGCCCGTCGTCTCGCACGGAGATTCCCCGCAGTTGCCCGTCGGCTCCGGCTCGAAAGGCCCCATATTCACGGACCGAAGGACAAGGTGGCAGCACTCCGGCTCGTCGCCATACCCGTCGCAGCCGCAGAACGCGATCCAGTCACCGCCACCTTCCTGGTAGCCGTCACCGTCGCAGTTAGTGGAGGAGCCCGCGTCGCACTCCACGTGGCAGTCGGTGAGCCCCCAGGAGTCTTCGGGACGAGCCCGGCTTACGCCGGTCCGGCAGTCTTCGTCGTCCGGAACAGCCGGGGAAGGCGTGAACGGGGAAAGGCAAAGCAGGCCAGCACCAAGCGCAATGAGCGTCTTCATGTCGTTTCCCTTGGTCTCTCTCTACTGATGACTACTGGCAAGGCAAGTATTGCCCCTACGGGCCGGGCGGAGGGTCCGCCCGGCACACGCCGAACCTAGGTAGCGGGCACCGAGCGCACGAGGGTCCCGGCGGAAACCTTCAACCTTACGCATTCTTTACGCATGGCGCCGAGCGTAACGTCAGCGACATCGGCCGCGATGTCCGCGGATCCCCCGGGCCGAGCCTCCCAGCGGGACCCCATACAGGTTTGTACATGACCACTGCGCACATCCCGCGAAATCCACGGCCCCCGCCTGGAACGGTGAGCGTGGCCGCACCAGCCGCGGATGTCGCCGAAGGTCGAGTGGGTGATGGCGGTCGGGCGGGCGGATCGCCCGGACATTCCCACCCCGCCGGATTCTGAGGACATCGACACGATCGTCGTCATCACGGCGGACCACGGGCTGGCGATGGGGAGTCACGGGCTGCTCGGCAAGCAGAGCGTGTACGAGCACTCGATGGGCTGCCCCCTGATCGTGGCGGGGCCGGGCGTGCCCTCGGGTTCGAGCGAGGCCCTGACCTGGCTCCGGACGAGCCCGGCCGCGAGAAGCTCGAAGCAGCGCTTGCCGAGCTTGATCTCCCCCCGGATTGACCCGGCGGTGGACGCAGGGTCGCCTGGGAGCTGCCCCAACCCTGGCGCGACGGCACGGCCCACTTCGCCTTCGATCCCCTCACCCTCCTCGCCCGCCTGGCCGCCATCGTGACGAGCACCTGCTCACAGGACATGGGATGCTCGCACCGGCCTCCTCCTGGCGTCGACAGGGCGTCGATTCCAACTGGGCGGCCGGAGCCCTGCCGCGCACCGGCCCCCTACTCGATCGAGGCCGTGATGACCGTGGGCTCGCGCACGGGGATGCGGCACTGCCCCTGAAGCGCGGCCTCATCTTCGACGAGCCAGGTCACGGGTCCCCGCTCGGGTTCGGCCGAAGCCAGGGCGATCTCCTGGCCCGGGAAGTACCAGCCCGCGTAGGGGAGCGCCTCCAGGTGACCGTCGATCAAGACCTCCACGCCTGCGGTCATCGACCAGGAGGGTGAGGTGCGCGACCTGTTCACCCTGCTCGACCCGAACTGGACCGGCGCCATCTGTCAGACCCTTCCCGACGGGACGGGTTGCACGGCGGTCATGGGCGCGGCGGGTGTGCCCAGCGTCTCGGGTGGCAACTTCACCTTGACCCTCGACGATGCGCCACCTACCCAGCCGGCGCTGCTGGTGTACGGAACGAACCCGACCAAGGCACAGGGCAGAGGAGGCTACCTGTGCGTGGGCAGCCCGAAGACGCGACTCGGCCCCTGGCCGACCGTGGGTGGCGGCGCGTGTGGAGGGCGGTTCAGCGTCGACTTCAGCCAGCTCTTGACGAGCGGCGCGGACCCGGCGCTGCAGCCGGGAGCCACGGTGCGCGCCCAGTTCTGGTACCGGGACGCGACCGGGGCCTCGGGCTGGAGC
>JAQBVH010000361.1 GCA_027623615.1 Planctomycetota bacterium
CACCAGTTCTCGGGGTCGGTCTCGAAGCCTGAGGAGCGACCTTCGTCCCCGCCGCTGTAGCCGAGCTCCTTGAGGCTATCCGCTGCCGCGGCAGTCATGACCTTCGAGGTCCCGAGCCCCTGCCTCTCACCGCTGTTGAGCCAGTCGATCAGGCGCTGACGGAGCAGCTTGGCCCGCTCGAAATGGGCCTCGTCCTTGGCCAGGTCGACCAGACACCCCGGGTCGTCAGCGAGGTTGTAGAGCTCGACCTGGTGCTTCGTCTTCTCCACCTCCAGCGCCCACTCGTGGTGGTCCCGGTCGTGAAGATTGAGCAGCCAGTCCCCGGTGTGGATCGAGGCCACGAAGCCGTGGGCGGAGATCAGGAAGCGCGGCTGGGTCGCGGTCGGAGTCTCGTCGGCCCAGATCAGGTTGCGGCCCGGGAAGTCCGCCTCCTCGAGCCCCGCCAGATCGAGCAGGGTGCGACCGACGTCGGTCTGCTCGACCGGCACGTTCGTGCGCAGACCGTCCGGTCCGTTCGGCCAGGTGAGGATCAGGGGCACGCGCACGGTCTCGGGGTAGATCTCGGCGTGATCCCACCAGACCCCGTGCTCGCCGAAGGACTCACCGTGATCCGCGGTGAAGGCCAGGATGCCGCTCGCCACGCGCTCGTTCTCGAGCAGGCGACCCATGAGCTCGTCGACGTAGTCGACCTCCCCGCGGTACATCGCGTAGGGGTAGTCCTTGTCCCGCAGGTTCTTGAGGAAGGGCGGGATCTCCTTGATGCTGGGCATGTCGAGCTCCCGATCCTCGTCGTACGGATTGCCGTCCTCCCAGTAGCGACCCACGTACTTGGCGATGGGCTTGTACGGGGCGTGCGCATCGAACAGGTGCAGCCAGACGAACAGCGGTTGGCCGACCGCGTCCTTCAGCCACCCGTCGAGCAGGTCGAGGGTCTGTGCCCCGTCGCGCTCGCCGATCTTGGGTCCGTTGACCCGATCGAATCCCTGGCCGAGGCCGCTCTCCTCGTGCAGCAGGTGGTAGGCCGAGACGGCCGCGAAGCAGCGGTAGTCCGCCTCCGCGAAGCGCTCCGCCAGGGTGCTCGCGCGCCCGTCCAGGGGGGTGTTGTTGTTCTGGATGTGGGTGTCGCGCGGAGAGAGGGCCGTCATCAACGACACGTGCGAGGGGTTGGTGACGTTCGTGGCGGCGAAGGCGTCATCGAAGAGCATGCCGCGCTGCGCCAGGCCATCGAGCACCGGCGTCTGCACCCTGTCCCCGGTGCTCGACATGTGGTCGGCTCGGTGCGTGTCCGAGGTGATCAGGAAGACGGTCGGGACCTCTTCACCCCGGCGGCTGATCGCAGCCTCCGCGACGACGGCCAGGCCGAGGTGGTCACCTCTGACGCTCAGCTCGAAGTGCGCGGTCGCCTGCTTGCCGGCGAAGGCGGCGAGGTCGATGTCGTGGCCGTGCCAACCGGCCGTGTCACCCTTGCGCGATTCGAGGGCGTAGGTCTGCTCGATCGGTTCGACACCGTCGGCCTCGATCGTCAGGCGCACCTCGGGCTGTTCGCCGTAAACGCGCAGGTCCTCGACCAGGCCGAGCGAGAAGGAGAGCTGACCGTCCTCGGGCACGTCGAAGGTGGACGCGAGCGCGACGTCGCTCGTCAGGCCGACGCCGCGGCGCTCCTCGCGCGCGATCGAGACCAGGTCGCCGATCCCGCCCGGGGCAGGCAGGAATCTGGAGGGGTGGTTCTGGACCAGGATGCGGTTGACGGTCACGGCTGGGGACTTGCCGCCTGCGGTACCCTTCGCCTCGACCCGCAGGCCGTCGAAGGTCACGCCCGCGCGGCGGTTCTCGGGGAGTTCGAACAGGAGGACCTGGCCGTAGCCCTCGCTCCCGGTGAGGGTCAGCCAGGGTCCGGCGACGACCACGCGGTCGCCGACCAGGCAGGCCACGCGCACCGTCTCGGGGGTGCTCCCGAAGGCGCACATCGTCACGAACGCCTGGTTGAAGGTCTGCGAGTCGAAGGACCCGGGGACCGTGACGTGCTTGGGACCTCGGCCGGAGAGGGCGATGGCCGACACCTGTTGGCGCTTGGGGTCCTGCGTCTCGTCGACCTGGCTGCGCACCGGCCTGGTGCGCGTGAAGCGGACGTCCTCGTGAGCCACGCCCTTCCAGCGCGGGAGGTCCTTCTGGGGGACGAGGGTCTCGACGACCTCCATCTTCGCTTCGGGCTGAGGACGGGCGTGGTGCAGCACGAGGCGCACGTAGCTGCCCGCGCCCTCGCTCACTGAATGCCCGGCAGGCTCCCTCACAAACAGGACCCAGGCCAACGCAGCCAGCACGAGAATCAGGAGGACAGCACGCATGCTCATTCAGACCGGTCCGGGCCGGGGGGGGTGTACCAGGGCTTGGACTCGCTGAGCGTCTCTTCGGCCGTGGCGTAGCCGAGGGCGGCGAGTTCTTCGAGTTCTTGGGCGGTGGAGGTGCGAGGGCGGGACAGCCCGCTCATGTCAGCGGCCTGCAGCCAGGCGACGAGCCGGCCTCGCAGGGCTGCTGCGCGCTGCGGCTCCTGCGCCGAGCGATCGACGAGGCAGTCGGGGTCGCCGTTCAGGTCGAACAGCTCGATCTGATGCTGCTTGCGCGGCTCGGGGAGGGTGCTGTGGTGGTCGGCCAGGTGCAGCACGAGGAACCAGCCCTCCGATCGGATCGAGGCGCTCTTTCCGTGGGCGGAGAGCGCGAAGAGCGCCTCGGCTCCGTCACCCGCCTCGACCTGAGCCAGGAGGTTGTCGCCCGGGAAGTCCAGGTGACCCAGATCCGACAGGTCGAGCAAGGTGCGCGGCAGACCGAGCTGGCTGATCGGACCCTGGAAGCGCCGCGCGCGGAATTCCTCTGGCAGGGCGCCACCCGACAGGATCAGCGGCACGTGCAGCGTGTCCGGGAAGAGCTCGCCGTGATTGAAGTAGGTGCCGGCCTTCTCGAGGATCTCCCCGTGGTCCGAGGTAAAGGCGATGAGGCCATCACGCACCCGCGGGAGCTCGACCAGCTTGCCGAGGGCGCCATCGAGGTACGTCACCTCGGCTCGGTACTGGGCCTTGGGGAACTCGACGTCCCGCAGGCGACCCCAGTAGTCCGCGGGCAGCGAACCACGCCGCGCATCGATCGCGGGCTCCGTCGGATCGAACGGGTCGCGGCCCGCGGGGTAGTAGCGCCGGTCGTGGGAGGCCGGCGGCTGGTAGGGATGGTGGGCGTCGAACAGGTGCAGGAAGGCGAAGACCGGGGAGCCGTCCGCCTCCTCGATCCAGTGGCGCAGGACGGCGATCGGGACCTCGGCTCGCGGGGTGTCGGAAAGCGGAGAGTAGATCTGATCGAAGCCCTGGCCGATGTTCGTGCCCCGCGGACCAAGGTGGCGCACGCTGACTGCGCAGAGGGTGCGCCACCCTGCGTCACGGAACGCTTCCGCCACGGTGTGGGCTTCCTCGACGAGCCGGTCCTGGTTGCTGACCAGGCGTGTGTCCCGGGGATGCCGGCCGGTCAGCATCGCCACGTGGGAGGGCGAGGTGACGTTGGTCGTCGCCCAGGCGTCCTCGAACAGGAGGCCGCTCGTCGCAAGCTCGTCGAGCACCGGCGTGTCGAGGGTCACTCCGAGGTCGGACACGGCGACGTGGTCCGCGCGATGCGTGTCCGACGAGATCAGGAGCGTGGTCGCGGGGGAGTCGGTCGGACGCCAGACCCTCAGGTCCGCCAGGGCGCACATGCCCTTCCGTCGGTGATCACAGCGATAGACGAAGCGAGCGGTGACGCGCTGGCCGACGAAGGTCTCGAGCGGGATCGTCGTGGGGTGCCAGGCCGCTCCATCGTCGGCCAGAGCAACGGTCGTCTCGTCGGGCTCACCCTCTCCGCGCAGCTCGATCTCGAGGCGTGGCTGGCCTGGACCGGGGCGAAAATTGGTCGGGATCGTCGTCGCGAAGGAGATGCGCTCGGACGCGTGCCCGACCGTGAAGGTCGTGGTCGCGACGACCTCGGGCGGCAGGCCATACGCCGGGCGGGACTGGGTCCCCTGGTGCACGAGCTCCGGCTCGGACCCCAGCGAAGGCAGGAGCATGTGGTCGGGGATCCGGACCAGGTCGAGCCCCTCGAGCTGGAAGGCCTGCGCCGGACCCTTGATCAGAAAGCGCAGCTCGGTGACGGGGATGTTCCGTCCGTGCACCGACTCGAGGTCGAACAGGAGAGTCTGGGGCGTGGCCTGCTTGCGGGTCGTGAGCTGGATCGGCTTGGCGTCGTCCTTGAGCTGGAACCAGACCTCGTAGACGTCTGGGAAGGTGCCGGTGAGGGCGAGCTGGTTGAAGTCGCGTGTGTTGAAGGGACCCGGGATCGTGAGGCGCAGGTCGTCGCCCCGTCCTTGCCGCTTGGCCTGGGTCTCCGGTGCGCGCAGCGCTCCCGCCGATTCCCCGCGGCCCAACACCAGCTCACGACCCTCGGTCGTCCAGGCCGGGAAGAGCTGGGGCAGGTCCTCGGTCGTCCACATCGGCCTGACGCTGGGCGGAGCCAGCTCCTGTCCCGCAGCGAGCTCGAGCTGGGGCCGACGCACGAGCGCGGACGGCTCCGCCTGGATCGCAGAGGTGTCGTCACCTCCACAGCCCACGAGGAGCAGGAGGCCGGACAGGGGCAGCTGGAACGCACGCATGGGACGGAGATGCCGACAAGGGTACCCCGCCTCCACAGGGGCGCGCAGCACCCTTCACACGGGAGCGGGCCACGGACGAGGGGTCTCG
>JAQBVH010000362.1 GCA_027623615.1 Planctomycetota bacterium
CGAGCAGAGCGGGACTCGCGAGCGCGGCCTCGAGGAAGTCCGTCAGGGACTCCGTGCCGAGCCAATGATCGGCCCCGCGCTCGTCACGCCCGCCGTAGCGGTGCAGGATCGTGCCATCGGGGTGCGCCGCGACCACCGCGAAGGTCAGGTCCCAGTCGAAGCGCCAGCGCGTCAGGTCGACCCCGCGCATGTTCGTCACGCGCACGCGCACGAACTGCTCGTAGAGCCCGCGCACCTGCTCGTCTTGGGGACGGACAACCTGCCCGTCGAAGGACGCGCAATCGCGTCACGGTTCTCAGCGGAAGACGAGCAGCAGGGGGCGCCCGTCGCGCTCGGCGACCTGCAGGGACGCGTCGAGGTCCGTGCGCCAGTCGAGCTCGGGGGCGTCCTGCGGGGCCGGCGCGAGCAGGGCACCGAGGACGAGGAGTGTGGCGAGCATGGGTCGACCTACGGGGTGAACGTCACCGCGACCACGTTCGACCAGTTGCTGCCCGAGGGCAGCGTCTGCAAGCCCTCGCACACGTAGCCGACGGGGTCGCGGTACCAGTACTGGAAGCGCCAGGTGTTCCCTGGCTGGATGTGTCCCGCGGGCGGGAAGTTGGCCTGGCTGTGGGCGACGAGCCCGGTGCCGAGCACCCGGTGGCCGTAGGTGTTGGCCACCCCCGCGGGGAAGCGGAAAAGGGTGCCCCCGAGGCACATGCGACCGTCGCCCAGCTTGATGTCATTCGTCCCGGCAGCCATCAGGAGCATGCCGGGTTGGCCGACGGGCGAGCGCCAGACGTTCAGCCGCAGGTCGTCGTCCGTCACGCTCGTCGATCCACAGCCCGACAGGATGGCTCCGGTGCTCGTCGAGTTGCGGCAGCCGCGGCGCGCGTCCTGGCAGTAGGGGCCAGCGTCGCAGAAGCAGTCCCGCTGCCCGGTCACCTGGAAGAAGCGCGCAGAGCTCGCGGCGCCGAACCAGCCGGGCTTACCGACGAGGATGTGGTCGCCGCTGATCGCTGCGGAGAAGGTCGGGTGCTGGCCTGGACCTCCGAGGACGCCGGGCTCGGTCAGCAGGTGCTCCGACCAGCGCCACTCCACCCCGTCGAACTCGTAGAGGTAGACCCGCTCGTCGAAGTGACCGTTCATCACGACGGCGCGCTGCCCGTCGAGGGCCACGTTCTCGCCGAAGCGGAACCACTTCTTCTTGAGGTTCAGCGGCGGCGCGGCCAGCACGGTGTGCTCCACCCACTGCCCGCCCTGATGGCGAAAAAGGTAGGCGCGACCGTCCTCGGCCGACTGGATGCTCTTGTGGAACGCGCCGACCAGGATCCACTCCCCGTCGATGGCCACGTCGGAGCCCATCTGGTCGAAGTTGTCCGACTCCGCGCTCAGCAGCCTGGTCTCGTTCCAGACCCCGGCCACGTCCTCGAAGACGGTCGCCGATCCGGAGATCCACCCCGCGGTCGTCTTGTCGAGGCGGCTCCCGCCCACGACGAACGGCCCCGAGATGCCGACGTCCTCGCCGAACATGTCCTCGGCCTCCACGTCGCTCGGCGCCAGGACGGCCACCTCCTGCCAGGCGCTGCCGTCCCACTCGAAGACGTAGACCGCGCCCGTCGCCGTCTCCCCCTGGGTGGAGGGCGCACCGACGACGAGGCGATCGCCCTCCAGGTCCACGTCACGACCGAAGTAGAGGTTCTGGGAGGACGCGCTCGGCAACAGGACCTGCGTCTGCGTCCAGACTCCGGCCTGCCGCTCGAACGTGACGGCGGCGCCGCTGTACTGGTGCAGGGTCGAGTCGAGAATGTTCCCGACGACCAGGCGCTCCCCGTCGAGCGCGATCGACGCGCCGAACCCCTGGGCCCCCGCAAGGATCTGGGTCTCGACCCAGCCAGCGGGGGTTCTTTCGAAGAGGAACACCTCGCCCGTGTTCCCCGAGACCACGGCGGTGTCCCCATCGAGGTCGACCCGGGTCCCGAAGCTGTCGCCGATGACGGCGTTGCTGTTCTGGATCTCGGCCACCTCGCACTGGGCGGCGGCCGGGGCGGCGAGTGCGAGCAGTAGGAGCGAGCGGAACTGCATGGTCTCCATGCTAGGCGATCCCCCCCGTTCTGGCTTTCTCGGCGTACGCGACCCGGTGGGGCCGCCTGCGCCTCATGCGGAGGCGTGTTTGTCTTCGCGCGCCACACCTGACGGTGTGGGAGCCAGGAGCTTGCCCCCGTGGCGCAAGCTCCTACGGCAGGGCCGCAGTGCCCTCGATCTCGATCATGGCGCCCGGCTCGAGCAGCCCCTTCACCTCGACCAGCGCCATGGCGGGGTAGTGGTTCCCCATGTGCTTCCGGTACACCGGCCCGAGCTCCTTGGCGCGGTCCAGGTAGGCCTGCTTGTCGGTGACGTACATCGTCAGGCGCACCGTGTGCTGGGGCAGGCCGCCGGCCTGCTGAACGACCGCCAGCACGTTCGCGAGGGCCTGGTCGAACTGGGCGACGAAGTCCCCCTCGCCCACGAGGTTCTGCTCCGCGTCCCAGGCGACCTGCCCGGCCGTGTACACGAACCTGGACGGGTCCTTCACCAGGACTCCGTTGGCATACCCCTTGGGCGGTGCCCAACCGGGGGGCTGCACGACGTCGATGCGCATGGTCATTCGAGGGGTTGTCCGGGCTCCCGCACGAGCGGGTCCCCGCCGGGCAACTCGAGGACGATCCCCGTCCGGTTCGAGCGCACCACCTGCATGGTAGCCGCCGCGACCTCGTCCGGGGTCACGAGGCGTCCCCCGGGGTTCTGCGCGGCCAGGAGCTCGCGCGCTTCCTCCGCGCTGCGCCCGGTCGTCGCGACGATGCGCGCCACGCTCTGGTCCGTCATCGGCGAATCGACGTAGTGCGGGCAGAGCGTGTGCACCCCAATCCCCGCCCGGCGCAGCTCCTGGGAGGCCGAGCGCGCGTACCCGAGCAGGGCGTGCTTCGAGGCCGCGTACGCTGACACGTACGGGTACCCCATCAGCGCCGCAGACGAGGCGATGAACACCGCCGTGCCCTGACCGGCCGCCTTCCAGACGGGAACCAGGTGCTCGAGGGGGCGCACGGCGCCGAGGAAGTTGACCTCCAGGTGCCGCCGCAAATGATCCTCACCCTGCGGCGCGCCGATCGGCGCGCTGATCGCCACGCCCGCGTTGCCGACCAGGCACTCGATCGGTCCGTGGCTCGCCTGAACCTCGTCGAGCACCGCCGCCGTGCGCGCCGCGTCGGTCACGTCGAGTTCGACCGCGTGGGCGACCCGCCCCTCCGCCGCGACGGCCGCGACCGTCTCGTCGAGACGCTCGCGGTTGCGCCCCGCCGCGATCACCAGGTACTCGTGGGCCAGGGCTCGGCACAGCGCCGCGCCGATCCCTCCGCCTCCCCCGCTGACGAACGCAACGCCTGTCATCGCCGCACTCTAGTGTTCTGGCCCTGAAGTTCCATCAGCGCGCCGTGCGGGCCGGGTGTTGGCGATAGAAGCGACACATCGCGCGGTACAAGGTCCGGTGCTTCGAGCGCAGCGCCTTGGGGCACTCGAAGAAGACCTCGCTGGCCTCCGCGAAGAACTCCGCCTCGCTCGTCGCTCCATAGGCGTCGATCAGGGTGCTCCGACCGCGCCGCGCCGCGCGTCGCAGCTTGCGATGTCCGACGCTCACGATGCGCTTCCAGTCGCGGAACTGCGCCGGGCTGGCGACGGCCGGGATCCCGTCGACGTAGCCGTCGAGCATGTCCAGCTTGTGCGCGAACTCGTGGTAGACCACGTTGCGGCCGTCGCGCGCGTTGGCCGCGCCGCGCGCCACGTGGTCCCAGGCGAACAGCACCGGACCGTCCGGGACCGCGAGACCGCTGGCGTGCACCTCCCCGCGCTCGGTCTCCGCGATGAAGGAGCTCGGGTAGACGAGCACCGTGCGCACCTTGCGGTACGCCTCGAGCCCCAGGCCGAGGATCATGCGGCAGGCTTGCAAGGAGATCGAGCGCACGACCAGCTCGTTGATCTCGAACCCGGCGCACCCCTCGAAGCGCACCTGGTCCTCGAAGCCGCGGGCCAGGCCGACGAGGGCCTGGACCTCCTCGTCGGTCAACCCGGCCGTGAACGGCTGGGCGGCCACGTGCTCGACCCAGTCGACCGGGACCGACTCCGCGAGGTAGCGGCGCCGGCGGCGACGGCGGAACCAACCGAGGACCATGGGCGAGAGGGTACCCTGCGCGCCGATGGCCATTCGCCACCCCCTCCCCGATCCCGGCTGGCCCAGCGCCGAGACCGCCGCGCGCAGCCGCCTCTTCTCGCCCCTGCGCGTCGGCGACTTCACGGCCAGCTCGCGCACCTGGGTGCCGGCGATGGTGCCCTGGCGCGCGACCGACGAGGGGTTCGTGACGCCTGACGTGCTCGCCTGGTACAGACGCTTCGCCGAGGGACGACCCGGGGTGATCGTGGTCGAGGCCACGGGCATCCGCGAGGTGCCCTCGGGCCCGCTCCTGCGGGCCGGCCACGACCGCTTCGTGCCAGGGCTGGCGGAGCTGACGCGCGCCGTGCACGAGGCGAGCGCGGGCGAGACGCGCATCCTGATCCAGCTGATCGACTTCCTGCGCATCCGGCGCCGGCCGCGCAAGGAGGACTTCCTCGCGCGCTTCCTCACGATCACCGACCGCCATCGGGAGCGAGTCGGGGTCGAGGACGAAGCCGCGCTGCGCGCGCGCCTGGCCGAGCTCCCACACGAGGAGTTGCTCGACCTGCTCGCGCCCAGCGA
>JAQBVH010000363.1 GCA_027623615.1 Planctomycetota bacterium
TGGGGGGATCGAGGTGCGGGTGAGCAGGCCCGACGACGTTCTACACCGTCGCCCTCACCTCGCGCCGCACCCCGGAAAGGTCCTCGGCCGGGGCGACGAGTGACAGGGCGGCTTGGTCGCAGGCGCCGAGGTTCACGAAGTTGCGCCGGCCCTCACGCAAGGTGATGTGGTTCGTCCCCGACACCCGGTCGAGCTCGTCGAGGCTCTGACCATCATCCTCCCAGTAGCACACCGGGCAGGGCTGATAGCTGGCGCGCTCGACCAACGTGTAGAAATCGCAGCAGGGACACTGGTAGTGCCCTTCTTGGATGGCAGGCATGGGGCGCGCTACTGGTACTTGATGTACGTCCCGCCGTGGTCGGCCGCCAGCCACTCGAGCACGCGCAGCGACCCGCCCACGGAGACGCAGTGGATCTTGATGCCGCGGTGCTCGTTCCAGCGCGCCACGTCCTCGCGGATCAGCGCGGGCTGGGTGACCGGCCCCACCGTCGGCTCGCCGTCCGAGAGGATGATGATCGTGTCGACGTCCGCATCCTTGAACGCGGTCTGGATCGCCTCGTAGAGGTTCGTCCCGCCACCGGCGCCGAGCCGCTCCACGAACTCGGTCGCGTCCTCGCGGCTCTTCTCGCTCGCGCCGACGACTCCGTCGATCCAGGTGTCCACGCCCGAGCTGAACGTCACGATGTTGTAGAGCGCGGTCGCGTCGAGGCCCTCCAGCGCGTCCTTGAGCTCCCGCTTGGCGATGCTCATGCGCACCTCGCCGTCGCGCCCGACGTACTGCCCGCGCAGGGGCTCGTTCATCGAGCCCGACACGTCGATGATGAAGATCACGCGCGTGGACTCGATGCGGATCCCGAAGAACTCGGTGGCCTTGGTCACCTGACGCAGCCGGCGGTTCTCCTCCTCGAGCTTGACGCGCTCCAGCTCGCGGGGGTCGATCAGCGCGAAGCCCGCGCCCTCCTGGGCGTACCAGTCCGCCCAGGCGCCCGCGCGGGTGCGGTAGGGCTTGCCAGTCAGGCGCCACAGGACGTCCGCGAACTCGATCACGAGGCGGCCTTCTTCCTGCCCCATACGCGCCACGATCGGCGCGAGCACGGCCGGGGTGTGCACCTTCTCCAGCCCGCGCAGGGCCGCGTAGCGCGTGGACCAGTCCGCGTGCTGCAGGGCGTCGGTGAGCATCGGGATGTAGCGCTCGCCCCCGTACTGGGCCAGGGCGCGCAGGGCGGCGTTGCGCACGTCCCGGGCCTCGCCGACCGCGTACTCCTCCAGGGTCGCCTGCCACTCCTGGTCCGGGCCCTGGATCGAGGTCAGCGCGACCAGCAGCGGCACGAGGCGCTCCTCGTCCTGCTTGTACTTGGAGAGCAGCTTCTCGAGGTCGTCGACCGCGTCCTCGAAGCGTCGCTGCGCCGCGATGTCGACCGCCGCGCGCCAGACGCGCTCGTCCTTGTCCTTCAGGGCGCCGATCAGCTTCTTGACGACCTTGCTCTCCTGGTTGTGCTTGCTGGCGACGAGGGCGAAGGCGCGCTGATGCGGCTTGCCCTTGCCGATCAGCTTCTCGGTCGTCTTGTCGACCTTGGGATCACGCAGATCGGCGAGCAGCTCGGCCATGCGCATGCGCAGGTAGTCCTGGGTCACCTCCTGCTTCTTGGCCAGCTCGATGAAGCGGTCGGCGACGCTCGCGCCGCGCTCCTTGATCAGGATCTCCGCCGCCTGGGCGCGCATGCGCGCCGGCAACGAGATGTTGTCGAGCAGCTCACTCGCGAGCGGTTCCAGACCCTTGAAGTCACGGCTGGCGAGCGCGTCCATCGCCGCGACCTTGATGTTCAGGTTGCGGTCCTGGCCGAAGACCTCGAGCAGCTCGCGGTCTTCCATCGCGCCCGCGAGCGGGCCGAAGGCGAGCTCGCGCAGGCTCTCCAGGCCCGGCACCGTCCGCTCCGGCTCCGCGTCGGGCTCGTCCTGCTTGTTGCGCCGGCGGTTGTTCTTATTGCCACCCTCGGGCGCAGCTGCCGGCTTGGGCGAGAACACCTCGCGGTACCAGTCGTTGTCAGCATCGGTGGCGCCCGCGACGTGCAGCTCCATCGCCATCTCGCGCACCTCGTCGAGGGCCGGAGCCTCGACGATCATGCGCAGGAAGGTGCGGCCGTGACGCTTGCTCCGTCCGAGGCCGTCGAGGGCGGCCAGGCGCAGCTCCCGCGCCTGCGCGCCGACCGCGACGTCCATCAGGTGCTGCAGCGCCGGCTGCTCCGCGTCGTCCTTGCCGTCGAAGCGGTGCAGCACGCGCACGATCTCGCGCTGCATGAAGACGCTGCGCAGCTTCGGATAGAGGTCGACCAGGGTCTGCATCGCCTCGCGACTGCCCAGGTCGGCGACCTTGCCGAACAGGCTCTCGTCGGCGTCGTCGAGCCGCGTCTCGAGCTCGCTCTTCCAGATGGTGAGGTCGTCTGCGGCGGAAGCCACGGAAGCCACGGGGGCCGCCAGGAGCAGGAACAGGGCGAGGAGGGCGCGGACGGGCATGGAAGTCGGATCTGGACGATCGGTGGCTCGAGTTTCCGGGCTGCCAGGTCGATAGCTGCTTCCCCGGGCGGAGTCACCTCCGGGGCCGCTCCCCAGTGTCACCGGACGAGGCGCGGTCACCAACCCCTCCCCTGCCAGTCCCAGCCAAGACAGCCTCGTGGTGCAACTTCCCATCACCGACAGCGACGCCCGCTCCATCCTGCGGCGGCTGCGGGACCTGAACCTCGCGACCCGGCTAACCATCGCCCGGGGCCGCAACGTCGAGCTCTACGGCTGCGCCAGCCTGGATACTCCGGTCGAGCGCGGCGTGTCGTACCGCGTGCGGGAGGATGAGGACCAGGCGATCCTGCGCCTGGAGGCCCACGGGGCCGACCTCGACATCCGACTCGAGCACGCAGGCCAGCCCGATCGACAGCTGCACCTCGAGCTGGGGCGCGACGAAGCCGGGCGGGCCCTGGCCCGCTCGATCCTGGCGCGCATCGACATCTCGGGCGGCAACGCCCGCGACTTCGAGCACTTCCTGCGGCGGCTCGTCCGCGGCCTGTACGCCGCGTAGAGTCGCGCCTCAGCGCAACCGCGACTTCTTGTCGATCAAATCCGCGATCAGACCGATCGACAGGACCTGCACGACGGCGACGAAGAGCAGCACGCTCTTGTCCCCCAGGTTCTTCAGATAGAACAGGTCGTAGATCAGGGACGCGACCAGCGCGAGGGCCAGGGTCACCGTGACCGGGTAGAAGACCTTGAGCGGGTTGAAGTAGAGGACCGTGCGCAGGATCAACGCCGTGAAGCGCAGCGTGTCCTTGATCGGCGCGATCTTCGAGCGGCCGGAGCGCTGGGCGTAGTCGATCGAAACGTAGTCGACCCGGTGCGCGTTGGTCAGCGAGGCCAGAGTGATCGTGGTCGTGAACGAGAAGCCATCGGGCAGGATCGGGCGGTACTGCAGCACCAGGTCGCGCCGGAAGGCGCGCAGGCCCGAGTTGAGGTCGGGGATGTTCACCCCGGCCAGGTACGAGGCCAGCTTGCGCAGGCACCACTTCGCCGGCCGCCGGATCAACGGCACGTGCACCCTGTCACCCGTGCGCGCGCCGACGGCCATCTCGGCGCCGGCGTCGATCCGCGCGAGCAGATCGACGATGCGGTCCTCGGGGTAGGTGCTGTCCGCGTCCGTGATCACGACCACGTCGTGCTTGGCCGCCGCGAAGCCCGTCTTCAGCGCCGCGCCGTAGCCCCGGTTCACGCCGTGCTCCATCACGGTCAGGAACGGAAACTCCTGCTCGAGGGCGGCCAAGCGCTCGCGGGTGCGATCGGTCGAGCCGTCCTCAACGACAAGGAGCTCGACCGGCACACCGAGCTCGAGGCCCGCCAGACGGCGCACGACGCCATCGATGCCGTCCTCCTCGTCGAACGCGGGGACGACGATGGTGACGCCTTTGGCGCTGATGGGGGCGGTGGGATCGTGCTGGGAGATGGCGGTGCTCCTCGGGAGGGGCGGGAGTCTACTCCTCCTGGGAACCTTCGGTCGGTTCGGCCACGGGCTGGAGCACTCGCAGGACCTTCTTGGTCATGCCGGTCAGCGCGACGGCCTGCATTCCGGTCAGGGGCACCCAGGCCAGGCCCGCGGGGGGGCGGGCCGGACCGCGGGAGGCGAGGACCCGGGCCTGGATGCGATGGACGGTGATGCTGTGACGCAGGCGGGCGCGCTCCCCCCCCACGTCGAGTCGCGTGGCCCAGTCCGCGGGGAAGAGGCCGGTCGCAGTCCGCTCCCGGGTCGGCAGTTGCCACATCCCGGCCATGCGTCCCTCAGCCGGGCGCTGCTCGAGCAGGACCCGATCGCCGCGACGGCACCAGGCCAGCTCGAGGGTCACCTCTCGCACCACCGGTTTGGGCTTGGAGACGGGGAGGTCCGCGACGCGTCCCGCCCTGCGCGCGAGACAAGCGCGCTGCCACGGACATGCCCCGCAGCGCGGAGCACGCGGGGTGCAGATCACGGCGCCCAGCTCCATCAACGCCTGGTTCCAGGTGCCCGCTCCCTCGAGCGGTACGAGCTCCCGCGCGAGGTCCCAGGTGTCGCGCCTCAACGCGCCGGACGCGACCGGGTCCTCGAGCAGGAAGCGCCGCGCGAACACCCGCTCGACGTTGCCGTCGACCAGGGGCGCGGGCCGGCCGTAGGCGATCGAGAGGACTGCCGCGCCCGTGTAGGGTCCGACCCCTGGCAGGGCGAGGG
>JAQBVH010000364.1 GCA_027623615.1 Planctomycetota bacterium
GTCAGGCCGCTCAGCGCGACGCGGGCGCGGGCGCCCGGCGGCTCGTTCATCTGGCCGTAGACCAGCGCCGCCTTCGAACCCTCGGTCGTGCCCTCGCCAAGCTTGATAACGCCAGACTCGATCATCTCGTAATAGAGGTCGTTGCCCTCACGGGTGCGCTCGCCGACGCCGGCGAAGACGGAGAAGCCGCCCTTCTCGACCGCGGTGATGCGGATGAGCTCCTGAATCAGCACGGTCTTGCCGACGCCGGCACCACCGAAGAGGCCGATCTTGCCGCCCTTCGCGAAGGGGCAGAGCAGGTCGACGACCTTGATGCCGGTCTCGAAGACCTCGGAGACGGCCTCCTGCTCCTCGAAGGAGGGCGCGGGGCGGTGGATGGGCCAGGTCGCCCCTTCGGCCAGGGGCCCCTTGGAGAGGGTGTCGAGGGGCTGGCCGAGCAGGTTGAAGATGCGGCCCTTGGTGTGCTCGCCCACGGGCACCGAGATCGGCGCTCCCGTGTCGGTCGCAGGCATCCCGCGGCGGCAGCCGTCGGTCGAGGCCATGGCGATGCACCGGGCGACATCGTTGCCGAGGTGCTGAGCGACCTCGACGATGACGTCGATGTCCCGCTCGGCGTCGGTGATCGAGACCGCGTTGAAGATGGCGGGGAGCTCGCCGTGCTTGAAGCGGACGTCGACGACGGGGCCGAAGATCTGGGCAACGGAACCAACGTTGGCGGTCATGACGGAGGTGGGGCTTGGCTACTTAACGGCTTCGGCGCCGCCGACGATGTCGAGCAGCTCCTTGGTGATCGATTCCTGGCGCTTGCGGTTGTAGACACCGCGCAGCGCAGCTTGCATGTCGGTCGCCGCGTCGGTCGCATTCTTCATCGCGAACCGGCGGCTGGCGTACTCGGAGGCCAGGGCCTCGAGCAGCGCGTTGAACACCCGCGTTTCAAGGTAACGCGGGAGGAGCTGATCGAAGATCGTCTCGGCGTCCGGCTCGAGGATGAGGTCGCTTCCGGCACCATCTCCTTCACCGAAGGCCGCGCCGGAGATCGGCAGGAAGGACGAGATCTCGGGGACGAACTTCGCCATGGACACGAAGCGCGTGGTCATCAGCATCACGTCGTGGTAGTCCCCGGAGAGGAACTCCTTGACGAGGATGCGCGCCACGACCGCCGCGGAGCGATAGTCCATCTGCTCCAGGGGCGGCTCCTGGAGGTAGGCCTTGACCTCGAAGTCGCGCTTGTTCATGTACGCGATCCCCTTGCGGCCATAGACGAGGTACTCGACCGGTCGCGGGTGCTCCGCGCGCCAGCCCTCGATCTGCCGCAGCAGGTACGAGTTGTAAGGCCCGCACAGCCCGCGATCGCTGGTCACGACCAGCGCGAGGGTCTTCTCGCCCGCGCCGGCGCGGAACAGGGGCCGATCCTCGACCCCGTCCCCCAGCATGGCCGCCATACGACCGACGAGACCGGTGATCTCCTCCGCGTACGGACGGGAGCTGGTCGCACGATCCTGGAAGCGCCGGAGCTTGGTCGTGGCGACCATCTCCATTGCCCGCGTGATCTGCTTGATGCTGCCGACGGATTGAATCCGCTGGCGAAGCTCCTTGATACCGGCCATGGGTCAGCTTGGTGGAGGTCGCAGGGTCCTAGGCGATCTGGCGCTTGACGGTGGCGATGGCCTCGTCGAGGACCGCCTTGGTCTCGTCCGGGATGCCCTTCTTGGCGGTCATGATCTGCTCGGCGACCTCCGGGTGCGAGGCATTCAGGTGCTCGAGGAAGGCGCTCTCGAAGTCGGCGATCTTGCTCACGGCCAGGTCGTCCAAGGCGCCGGAGGTGCCGGCGTAGATGATCGCGACCTGGTCGGTGACCTTGTACGGGGTGTACTGCCCCTGCTTGAGGATCTCGACCAGACGCTCACCGCGGGTGAGCTTGGCCTGGGTGGCCTTGTCCAGGTCGGAGCCGAACTGGGCGAAGGCCTGCAGCTCGCGGTACTGGGCCAGCTCGAGGCGCAGGGAGCCCGCCGTCTTCTTCATGGCCGGGATCTGCGCCGCGCCGCCAACGCGCGACACCGAGATGCCGGCGTTCACCGCCGGGCGGATGCCGGAGTTGAACAGGTTGGACTCGAGGAAGATCTGACCGTCGGTGATCGAGATCACGTTGGTCGGGATGTAGGCCGACACGTCGGCCTCCTGGGTCTCGACCACGGGCAGCGCGGTCATCGAGCCGCCGCCGGCCTCGTAGCGCGGGTTGATCTCGGGGGCGTTGTCGGCCAGCTTGGCCGCGCGCTCGAGCAGGCGGCTGTGCAGGTAGAACACGTCGCCGGGGAAGGCCTCGCGACCGGGCGGACGACGCAGGAGCAGCATCACCTGGCGGTAGGCCAGGGCCTGCTTGTAGAGGTCATCGTAGAAGATCGCCACGTGGCGACCCGCGTCCCGGAAGCGCTCGCCCATCGCCGCGCCGCAGTAGCAGGACAGGTACTGCATCGAGGCCTCGTCGATGGCCGAGGCCATGACGACGATCGAGTACTTCATGGCGCCCGCGGCCTCGAGGCGGCGGACGATGTCCACCACCGTCGACTGCTTCTGGGCCACCGCCACGTAGATGCAGATGACCTGCTCGGGGTTGGTGGGGTCCCCGTCGCCGGTGTTCTTCTGCGAGAGGATCGTGTCGATGATCAGCGCGGTCTTGCCGGTCTGGCGGTCGCCGATGATCAGCTCCCGCTGGCCGCGGCCGATCGGGATCATGGCGTCGATGGCCTTGATGCCGGTCTGCAGGGGCTCCGTGACGGGCTGGCGCTCCACCACCGAGGGGGCGGGCTGCTCGATCGGGCGCAGGTCGGCTGCGGTGGTGCCCAGGGGGCCCTTGCCGTCGATCGGGTCGCCGAGCGCGTTCACCACGCGGCCGAGCAGCTGATCGCCGGTCGGCACCGAGATGATGCGCCCGGTCGCCTTGACCGTGTCGCCCTCGCGCACCTTGGCGGCGTCGCCGAGGAGCACGCAACCGACGTTGTCCTCCTCGAGGTTGAGCGCGATGCCGCGAACCCCGTTCTGGAACTCGAGCAGCTCGTTCATCATGCAGTCGTCGAGTCCGTAGACGCGGGACACGCCGTCGCCGACCGACAGCACGGTCCCGACGCTCTGCATGCGGCTGTCGCCACCGTAGTTCTCGATCTCCTTCTCGAGGATCGAGGTCACTTCTGCGGGTCGAAGGTCCATCTCGTGTTACCTGGCAGGTTGCTTGGGGGTTGCCGGAGCTTCCGGCGGGTGGTGTTCGGTTGGGGGTGCCGGGGAGACCCGGCGGTGTTCAGTCGGTCAGGCAGCTCAGTCGATGGCTGCCGGAGTGGGCAAGGGCGCGTCCAGCAGACGCCGGCGCAGACCCTCGAGACGACCCGTTGCGGAGCCGTCGATCATGCGGGAGCCCACGAAGACCCGGACGCCGCCGAGCAGGTCGGGGGCGACCCTCTGGGAGAGGCGCACGGTCTTGCCGAGCTCGCCACCGAGCTTCGCCTCAAGGGCGCTGACCTCGGCAGTCTCAAGGGGGCGCGGGGCCTCAACGACCCCCTCGACCACGCCGGCCTTGTCCAGGGACAGGGCGCGGTAGGCCGCGGCGGCGCGCTCGAGGACGCCCATGCGGGCGCGATCCAGGGCGAGCCCCACGAACCGGCGCGAGAGGTCATGGAAGCCCCCCATCACCTGCTCGAGCTTGGAGCGGCGCTCTGCGGGCGAGGCGTCGCCGGCCAGCATGAAGGCGCGCACCGCGGGACTCGAGAACTCCGCCGCCAGCCGCTCGAGGTCCTTGCCCACCTGGTCCACCGCGCCCTGGGAGGACGCGAGGTTCCAGAGGGCCCCTGCCCAGCGGGCGGTGACCGGATCGACGGCGACGGTACTCACTTGGACTCCTTGGAGTCAGAGACCATTTCTTGAACGAGGCGACGGTCGTCCTCGCTGCCCACATTGCGGGCGATGACCTTAGACGCCGCGGCGATCGAGAGGTCGACGACCTCGGCGCGGATGCTGGCGAGGGCCTTCTCCTGCTCGGCGCGGATCTGGGTGCGCGCACCCTCGATCATGGCCCCGGCCTCGCGCTTGGCGTTCTCGACGATGTCGCGCTCACGCGCCTCGGCGCGCTCGCGGGCGGCGGCCAGCTGGCGTGCGGCCTCGGCCTGGGCCTCGCCCAGCGCGACCTCGACGCGAGCCCGGTCCTCTGCGGCCTCGTCACGGGCCTTCTGCGCGGCCTGCGCAGCCTCAGATGCCTGGGCGTCACGGGCGTACAGGGCCGCGGTGATCGGTCCGAAGACCACCTTCCACATGAAGGGCAGCGCGATCACGAAGATCACGAGCGTCCAGAAGAAGCTCCCGGTGTTGACGTCGAGGGGGTTGAACCCTCCCTCGGCAGGGACCGGCACGAAGCTGGCGATCATGGTCTGGGGTCGATTCGGTTCAGGGGGTCCTGAGGGGGCCACCCGGTCCTCCCGGGCAGCGGTCCGCCTTGCGGCGGTCTGGCGGGCCGATCAACCGCCCGGGGCCGAGGCCCCGGGCGGTGACTGCGGCCCATCGGGGTCAGCCGAGAGCGATCAGCAGGGTGACCACGACGGCGAACAGCGAGACACCCTCGATGAGGGCGGCCAGGATGATGGAGCCCCCGCGGATGTCGCCGGCAGCCTCGGGCTGACGGGCGATGCCTTCGTTGGCGGTGGCGCCGATGCGGCCGATGCCCATACCGGCACCGACGGCGACGATGCCCGCGCCG
>JAQBVH010000365.1 GCA_027623615.1 Planctomycetota bacterium
CCCCCCTCGACCACGAGCAGGTGCCGGAACCCGTTCACATCGCACAGGGCGACCAGCTCGGAGAAGGGGGTGTCCGGCGCAACGGCCAGCGCCTCGCCGCGGACAACCTTGCCAACAAGCGGATCCTCCTCGACGCCGTCCCGCACGCAGCGACGATAGAGCTTCAAGAGGTCGAACTCGGTGAGGATGCCGAGCAGCTGCTCGCCTTCGACCACGGGTAGGCAGCCGATTCCCTGACACAGGAACTCGACCAGCGCGCTGACAATGGACTCCGCCGGCTCGACGGTCACGACCTCGCGCTGCATGACCTCACCGACAGAGGTCTCGAGAATACTGAGGACCGGCGGCGGGACCGCGAACAGGTCGCGGTCAGAGACGACTCCGACGAGGCGCCCGTCGACGACCACGGGCAGGTGGCGCACGACGCACTCCTCCATCAGACGCAGCGCCTCCTGGACCGGAGTACTGGGCCGGACGGTGATCGGGTTCGGGGTCATGTGGTCGGCGACGAGCATGCCCCTTGATCCACGATGCTCGCCGACCAAACCATGGGCCACACGTCGTATCTGGGACGCCGAGTGGATGTAGCGTCCAGCCAGGCGGGGTCGTCGCGGGTCGCGGAGGTTTTCGAGAGGTGCCTGTCGAGGCCAGCCCGCCCCCACCATCGCCGTGTTGTCCCCTTCAACCCGGAGAACCCCATGAAGACCCTCGCCCTCCTCCTCGCCCTCAGCACCCTCTCCCTCGGCGCCGGCCTGATCCACCTCGACGACGCCGCCAAGGAGCGCGCCAAGACCCGCGCGGCCATCGGCTACAACGCCGAATCGACCCTGGTTCTGCCCGTGAAGGACCTGAAGCAAGCCCTCGCCTGGTACCAGCGCACCCTGGGCTTCGAGACCGTGTTCGTGGCCGAGGAGATCGGTTTCGCCGAGGTCGCCTCGCCCGTGGACGGCCTCGCCTTCGGCCTCTCCCAGCGGCCCGAGTTCGCCACCGGCGACGGCGCGGTCACCCTCGGCGTCGCCGACATGGACAAGGCGCGCAAAGCCCTCGCGGCCCGTGGCGTCGAGTTCGCGGGCGAGCCCCAGGTGTACCCGGGCCTCGTCAAGCTGTCCTACTTCGCCGACCCCTGGGGCAACAACTTGATGCTGCACCAGAGCCTGACCGAGGAGGGCAATTAGGCGCTTACTGGCCCGCCTTGCTCTTCAGGAACGGATTCGCGTGCTGGTGGTGCTCCACCGCGGGCGCGAAGATCGAAAAGTTCGTGTAGCACCCCGAATCGTCGAAGGTGCCCACGCCGAGGCGGCCGACGCCATGGGTGGTGTCGGTCGCCTCGATGACCGGCGTCTGCATGTCGTCGAAGAAGACGCGGATCGCACCCGAGACCAGCACGCGCTCGATGCGCACGTGATGCCAGCCCGTGCCCCAGTCGATGCCGGTCGCGGCCACCTCGGCGACGCGCCGCCGAGCCGCGTCGTCCACCTTGAAGATGTTGTGGGCGTGCTCGTCAGGACCTGGGGCGAGGTGGATGTAGTAGAAGTTCGCCGGGTCCTGGAAGCCGAAGAAGAAGCACAGGTCCCGGTGCGCGCCGCGGGACTCGGGCGCCGTGTTCTTGACGTCCAGCTCGAAGATGAAGTCGCCGACCTCGATGTTGCGGATCAGCGCGATCGTGAGGGGCGAGCGATGGGGCGGCTCGTACTTGCTCGGGCGCTCGGCCTCGAGCCAGGTGAAGTGCTGGACATCCGAGTCCTCGGACCGGTCCATGTGCCAGCCCCAGGCCGCCTCGTCCGAGAAGTGAAACTCGTCCCGCGCGCCCTTGGTGGCGAAGTCCTGGCCGTAGACCCGAGCGTATCCGTCGGGAACGTCCCAGCCGTCGTCGGTCGTCTGGCAGGCGCAGAGGACCAGAGCCAAGCAAGCCAAACGCATCTCAGACCTCTTCGCTGACGGTGAACGGGGCGCGGTAGTCGCGGGTGAGCAAGGCGTTGGCCTCGTCATCGGTCGTGAAGCGCTCGGCCTTGGGGTCGAACTCCAGCCAGGGCCCGAGGGTGAGCTTGTGCTTGCCCAGGTCGACCTCGTTGCGCTCGAGGTGCTCGGCCAGGCGCGTGAAGGCCAGCTTGCCCTCGGCGTGCTCGCCGACCTGCGCCGCGACCTGAGCCTTGTCCATGGTCTTGCCGCGCAGGTAGCTGATGTTGCCCATGTGGCACAGGCTGCTCGAGAGGTGCCCCTCGCGGATGTCCGCGTGCAGGTGCTCGACGTCGCGCGCGCGCACGGCCTCGATGAAGTTCTCGAAGTGGTCGGTCGCGCCGCTCCACTGCCTGATCTCCTTGCCCTCCAGGTCGTAGGCGATCGCGGACGAGTAGTTGGGGAGGTGCAGCCAGCCCCCCTCGCACTCGAGGGTCGCGCCGATCGCGCTGCCCCGGAAGCGGTCCATCCCGCCGCCGTTCCAGCCCGCCGCCTGGGTGGCCTTGTCCCTAGGCAACCCGCGCACCTCGAACAGGATCGGCACAGGCTCGTAGGCCAAAAGGATCGCGATGCTGTTCGGCGTGTCCCCGTCGTCGTCGTAGCCGAACCGGCCGCCGATCGCGCCGACCGCAGGCGCCAGTTCCTGCGCGCCGATCGCCCAGCGGCACATATCGACCTGGTGGATGCCCTGGTTTCCGAGGTCGCCGTTCCCGGTGGCGAACTGCCAGTGCCAGTCGTAGTGCAGCTGCCGGCGCTCGAGGGGCTCGAGGGGTGCGGGGCCGCAGTAGAGGTCCCAGTTGACGTGCTCCCCCACCTTCTGGGGGCCATCCACCTTGCCGATGCTCTGGCGCGGCTTGAAGCAGGTGCCGCGCGCGATCAGGGGCTTGCCGAGGTTGCCCGCCTGCGCCCAGGCGATGGCCTGGGCCATGCCCTGGCTCGAGCGCGATTGCGTGCCGGTCTGCACGATGCGGCCAGAGCTCCGCGCCGCGCGCACCATCACGCCGCCCTCGAAGATGTTGTGGCAGACCGGCTTCTCGACGTACACGTCCTTGCCCGCCTGGCAGGACCAGATCGTCTGCAAGGCATGCAAGTGGTTCGGCGTCGCGATCGAGATCGCGTCGATGTCGCTGCGGTCGAGGACCGCGCGCATGTCCGCGTAGGTGTCGACGGGCCCACCCTTCCACGCGTCGCCGCGCTCGACCTTCTTCTTCAGCAGCTCCTCCCGGCGACCCGCGAGCACCTGCGCGTCCACGTCGACCAGCGCGGCCACGTCGACGCCAGCTTGATGCTGCATCCCGTCGATGTGGTTGTTGCCACGCCCGCGCACACCGACGACCGCGACGCGGATCTCATCGCTGCGTCCGAACGGGCGGGAGCGGATCACGGGGGCGGCGGAGGTCAGACCAGCGGCGGCCGCGGCGGCGGCGCTGCCCTGGACGAGCTGACGACGGTTGAGGGGGGCCATGGTCTGTCGGGAGCGATTCGAGGTGCGGGTCGCTCACTGTAGAAGACCCGCAGCCTCCCTGTCGCATGCAGATTGGGCGTCAGTCTCCGAGCAGCCAGGTGCGTAGCTCAGCTGGATCCGGCGTCAAGACGGCCCGAACTCCAGACTCAGCCCCGGCTGTGGCATACGCGCGCCGGATCACTTCGGGCACCTCGTCGGTCCCCAGCAAGAGCAAAGGCGTCGGCGCGATCAAGGCCGCGAGCCCCTCCACCCCGCCCCACCGCTCCACGCCAGGGAGGAAGTCGGGGTCGCTGCTGTCCTCGATCCCGTCGAACCCGCGCAGCTCGATCGCCACCCGTCCGAAGGCGGTTCGATCGGCGGCGGCGGCCAGCAGCGCGGCCCGCGCCTGGATGCCTTCACCGAGGAGCGCGGGAGCCGCCTCGCCGACGCCGGCGGTGATCACGCGCAGGTCGCGCGCGCGCTGGGCGATGTGGGTCAGGTTGTAGCCGTGGGTGTAGAGCACGTAGCCGTTGCGGTGGTTCGTGCGCAGCTCGCCCCTAAAGGGATGGGTCACCGCGAGACCGGGGTCGTCGCACATGGCCGCTGCCAGGCTGAGCGAGGGGTAGTCCGCGAGGATTACCCGCGCGCGCTCAGCGCCCCCGGTCAGGTGGAAGCGCGCCGTGCCCGAGGGGTGATTCAGGTGCAGCTCCCCCTTGCCCTCCTCGAGCTGCGCGTTCAGGGGCGCGTCGGCGTCGAGCATGACCTCGAGTGCTCCACCCACGATCTGGCGGTAGGTGTCCAGGTCGGTTCCCGCGAGCTCGACCAGGCGCGCTCGTTCGGCCTCCGCGATGCGGCGTAGCTCGGCGCGCACCTCCGCCACCCCGCCGCCCGGACGCGGATACGCGGCGCTGTAGACCGTCAGGTCGTCGACGTGCACCGGCAGCAGCTCGGGCTCGACGATCGGCTGCGCGTGACCGAGCTGGAAGTGCTCGTTGACGAACGCGTAGAGGTGCTGTCGCGCGACCGCGTTGTAGTTGTGCGGGTGCTGTGGGTAGCACCAGGCCTGGACCCGCTCGGGCACGCCGTGCAAGGCGTAGAGCTGCTTCAGCTCCGGGTAGCCCTTGGTCAGGATCTCCTTGGTCCAGTCGTCGGCGCCGGTGAGGGCGAGGGGCCGGGGTGCAGCCATGGCCGCCAGCTCGATGTTGCCTGTGTCGACGCGCAGGTGGGAGGCGTTCTCGCAAACGCAGCCGCCCTGCATCGCGGTCGAGGCCATGACCGCGGGAAAGAGCAGGCTCGGCCGCTGATCGATCGCGCCGAGGATGA
>JAQBVH010000366.1 GCA_027623615.1 Planctomycetota bacterium
TGGATGCCGCGCGCGCGGCCTCCGGCGTGATCGCGATCTCCGGCGGCGTGCGTGACGACCTGATCAGGATCGGCGTCGAGCCGGCCAAGCTCACGGTCGAGCACGACGCCTTCGAGCCGAGTCGTTTCGCGGGCCTGCCGAGCCGGGAGGAGGCGCGGCGCGCCCTCGACCTGCCGCTGGAGCGCCCCCTCGTCGTCTACACCGGCGGGCTGCTCGCCTGGAAGGGCGTGGACGTGCTCGTCGACGCCGCGCGCGAATTGCCCGAGGTCCAGTTCGTGATCGCGGGCGGCATGGACGCCGACGTGGCGCTGCTCTCCAGGCACGCGGACGGCCTGGCCAACGTGCGCTTCGACGGGTTTCAGGCACCAGGCCGGGTCGGGCTGTACCTGGCAGCGGGGGACCTGGGCGTCGTGCCCAACCGCTCGACCCCCGAGCTCAGCGCGAAGTACACCTCGCCCCTCAAGGTCTTCGAGGCCATGGCCACCGGCCTGCCGCTGGTCGCCTCGGACCTGCCGAGCCTGCGCGACATCCTGGACGAGGACACGGCGCGCTTCGTCGCGCCGGACGTCCCCAAGGCGCTCGCGCAGGGGCTGCGCGCCGTGCTCGCGGATGACGCCGAGCGCCGGCGCCTGGCAACCAACCTCGCCGCCCGCGCGGACGAGCACACCTGGGACGCGCGCGCGGCGCGTCTGCTCGACTGGATGGAGACGCGCGCGTGAGGGTCCTCTTCCTGACCGACTCGCTCTCGGACCTGGACGGCGTCGGTCGCTACGCGGTGCGGCTGATCGCGGCCATGGAGGCCAAGACGCCCGGGATGCAGGTGCACGTGCTCCTGGCGCGCAAGCACCGCCCGACCTCGGACCAGGTGCCGGCTCATTGGAAGGTCGAGGTCGCCCTGCCGCCCGACTACTTCTTCTACATGAGCCCCGCCCGCTACTGGGTCTGGCGCCTGATCGGGGTCTGGCGGACGTACTGGGCTGCGCGCAAGGCGGACATCGTGCACGCGATCAAGGACTTCCCGCACAGCCAGGTCGCCCTCGACGCGGCCAGGTTCGCGGGCAAGCCCTGCATCGCCACCGCCCACGGCACGTACACGATCCAGCCGATCCTCTCGAAGCAGCACGGCGCGCGGGCGCGCAGGACCTACCGCGGCTTCGCGAGCATGATCTCGGTCAGCCGCTACACCCGCGGCCGCCTGCTCGAGCTGATGCCGGAGCTGGGCGAGGACAGGGTCAAGGTCATCCCCAACAGCGTGAACGCCGAGCACTACGTGGCCGAGCGCGCGGTGGGGGACAAGCCCTGGCACGGACAGCGCTTCACGCTCGGCATCGGCGAGGTCAAGGAGCGCAAGGGGCATCACCTCGCCCTCGCTGCCTGGTGCCGGGTCGCCCAGGAGCAGCCGGACCTGCACCACTACCTGGTCGGTCGGCAGAGCGGCGACGACTACGAGGCCTCCCTCGTGCGCATGGCGCTGGAGGCCGGCGTCGGCGAGCGTCTGCACCTCCTTGGCAACATCGACGAGGACGAGAAGATCGACCTGCTCCAGCGGGCCGAGGTCTTCGTGCACACGCCGGTGACCGCCTCGGACGGCGGGTTCGAGGGCTTCGGCATCGTCTACCTCGAGGCCTCCGCCTCCGGCACGCCGGCGCTCGGGACCCTCGACTGCGGCGCCGAGGACGCGATCGTCGACGGCGTGACCGGCCGGCTCGCGGCGCAGAACGTCGACGCGATCGAGGTGGCCCTGCGCGAGCTCTTGACCGACGAGGCTCTGCGCGCGCGCATGGGCGCGGCCGGTCGCGCCCACGCCGCCGACGCGAGCTGGGACGAGAACGCGGCCAAGGTGCTCGAGCTCTATCGCGAGGCCCTGGAGCGATGAAGGTCCTGTTCCTGACCGAGATCCCTGACCCGCGCGTCGGCTCCTCGGTGCGCCAGATGTATCAGCACGCGCGCCGCTTGCGGGCTCTCGGTCACGAGACGGTCTGCGTCTCGACCGTGCGCGATGCGAAGGACGCGACCCCGACCGAGATCGAGGGCATGCGCGTCCATCGCCTCTACTCCGACTACAACGTGCGCTGGCGCGGCTGGGTCTCGCTGCACAACCGGGCCATCGATGGGCCGCTGGCCAGGATCCTCGCCGAGGAGCAACCCGACGTCGTTCACGCGCACCTGGTGCACACGCACCTCGGCTACCACAGCCTGACCCAGGCCGCCCGCGCCGGCGCGGCGGTGGTCTTCACGGCCCACGACGTGATGACCTTCTGCTATCAGAAGCTGACCTGCTTCCACGGCGGCGAGGAGACCGGCGGCACCGGGTGGGACGTCTCGGCGCGCCTGTCGAAGTGCATCCCCTGCCAGCGGCTCCGCCTCCGGCCGGGACGCAACCGGCGCATCCTCCAGGTCCTGCGCCGGGACGTGGACCAGGTCACGGTCGTCTCGGACGAGCTGGGCAAGGTCCTACGAGCGAATGACGTGCCGGTGCACGCGACCGTCCACAACGCGATCGAGCTGGGGCCGCAGTTCACAGACGAGCGCGTCGCGGCGTTCCGCGAGAAGCTGGGTCTGACCGGCAAGCTGGTCCTGGCCATCGGCGGGCGCCTGCACAGCCAGAAGGGCGTGGGCAAGCTGCTCGAGATGCTGGCCCGGCTGAAGCCGGACTTCCCCGAGCTGCGCCTGATCGTGATGGGCAAGCGCGACGTCTACGACGGCGAGTTCGCACCCCAGGCTCGCGAGCTGGGCGTCGACGGGATGGTCGTGCCCACCGGCTGGCTCGACGGGGACGAGCTGCGCCTCGCCTACGCGGCCTGCGACGTGTTCGTCACCCCCTCGATCTGCTTCGACACCTTCGGGCTCGTGAACCTGGAGGCGATGGAGTACTCGAAGCCCGTGGTGGCCACGGAATTCGGGGGCTCCAAGGAGGTCGTGTCCGATGGCGAGACAGGTTTCATCGCCAACCCGTTCGACGTCGAGACCTACGCGGAGCGCATCGGGCGCCTCCTCGCCGACCCCGCGCTGCGCCAGCGGCAGGGAGCAGCGGGTTATCTCCGGCTTCAGCAACGCTTTACGATCGAGCAGCACACGGACGCTTGCCTGGGCATCTACGCAGCAGCCCTCGCCTCGAAACGGGACGGACACGCCTCCGCCTCCTGACACAAACCCCCATGGTTCCTAACGTTGCGGGAACCTCACGCCAGGGGTAGAGTTCGTTGAGGGCTTTGGTCGATGCAACTCCGGGTCTTCGGACCCCCTCCCGCGAGCATTCGGCCTCCTTCTCCCGGCCCAATCCGCACCTAGGTCAACACCTCATGCGCAGCACTCTCCTCACCTACGTCAAGCCTCACGTCCAAGAGGATCCGCTCTCGATGATCCTCGGGATCGGCTACCTCGGAGCGATGATGGAGCGCCAGGGCCTGCCGGTCCAGTGCCACGACGAGCGCATCGGGTCCGACCAGGACATGAAGGCGGCCATCGAGCGCAACGACATCATCGGGTTCAGCGCGCTGACCCCGAACATCCGTCGTGCGATCGCGTGGGCCAAGTACGCCAAGGAGCAGGGCAAGATCACGATCATGGGCGGCCCGCACGCCTCGGTCGACCAGGGAGTGTTCCTCGACAGCGGTCACTTCGACTACGTCCTCAAGGGCGAGGCCGAGTACACCCTGCCCGACATGGTCAAGGCGATCGAGGGCAAGGACGAGAGCGCCCTCTCCGAGATCCCGGGCCTGGCCGCGATGAAGGAAGGCGAGCTGGTCTACGACAACCCGGCTCCGCCCCTGATCAAGAAGCTCGACGAGCTTCCGATTCCCGCTCGGCACCTGCTGCCGATGGACTCGTACTTCAAGAACAACCCCGAGCACCTGATCTACATCTTCACCACGCGGGGATGCCCCTTCAAGTGCATCTTCTGCCAGAAGGAGCTCACGGGTCGCGGCTTCCGCGTTCGCTCGACCGAGGCGATCGTCGACGAGCTCGAGGCGATCATCAAGACGTACGACCCCGGGGTCATCCTGTTCGTCGACGAGATCCTGACCCTGCGCAAGAAGCGCATCCATGAGATGTGCGACGAGATCCTGCGCCGTGGTCTCAAGTTCGAGTGGGTGGCCAACACCCGCGCGGACTGCGTCGACTACCCGCTGCTCAAGCACATGCACCGGGCCGGCTGCCGCCGCATCTACTACGGGTGGGAGTCGGGCTCGCAGCGCATGCTCGACGTGCTCAAGAAGGACCTCACCCCCGAGGTCATCATCAACGCCGCCAAGATGACCCGCCGCGCGGGCATCTGGGCCAAGGTCTACCTGATCGTCGGCTCGCCGGGCGAGACGCCCGAGGACGTGGCCGAGACCGAGAAGGTCCTGCGCCTGGCCGGCCCCGACCTGATCCGCATCTCGGTGTTCAACCCGCTCATCGGTACGGAGAGCTGGGACAACTACCAGGCCAACATCGACCTGTCGGACCTGTCGGAGAACTACGTGTCCTCCAACCGCTCCGGCTACCAGCACGAGCACTTCACCCAGATCGAGCTGGAGGAGCTGCGCAAGAACATGGTGCGTAGCTACGAGCGCTGGTACTACTCGATGCCGCAGCGCGCCAAGCGCTTCTACGAGCGGGCCCTCTACTACATGGAGAACCCCCAGTACGGCCGCAAGCGCATGGGCCGCATGCTGGGCCTCTTTCCGCCGCCGCAGCGGCACGTGGTCACGAGCCACCACTAGCACGACTGGC
>JAQBVH010000367.1 GCA_027623615.1 Planctomycetota bacterium
CGGAGTAGATCGCCGTCTCGGCGGGGATCGGGGCGATCACCAGCTCGGCTTCGAGGTCGTTGCACTTGGCAACCAGGGCCTTCAGCGCCCCCTGGGCCCGGGCGCTGGCGTCATCCATGAACTCCGGCATCGTGTCGAGCACGACCCCGAACTCCGAGGGGATCTCAACGCCCCCCGGCTTGAACGTCGGAACGCCGGGCTTGGAGAAGAGCTTGCGCCCTATGGCGCTGCCCTTGATCCAGCCGCGGTCGAGGGTGTTGTCGAGCACTTCGACCTCGCGCTCGCCCTCCGGAGTGAAGCGGGGCTTCTGGATGCCCGTGTACTCACTCTGGCCGCACCAGAAGAGGTCGTTCTCGTAGGGCAGCAAGAGGACGATGTCGGGCTTCCAGTCGTCGCCGTGCTCGAGCAGCCAGGTGACCTCCTGGTCCGTCGAGAAGCCCTCGCTGCCGGTGTTCACGAGCTGGATCTTGTGGCCGGCGTCTCCGTAGAGCTGCTCGAGTTGGTCGAGGAAGAGCTCTTCCTGCTCGAGGTAGCGCCCCAGGGTGAACGAATCGCCCAGGGCGACGATGCGCTTCGTTCCGGCGGGCTTCTTGGGTGTGACGTCGTCGCCCTCGCGCAGGCCGTGGGCGTTGAACGAGAAGTGCACCCGGCCCCGGTCGGGGGTATCGGTCGACATGTCGGTGTCGCGCTTGTTGCTCCAACCCGTGGCCGCGTCGAAGCGGTTCAGGGTCGACGGCGGGCCCATGCCGATCAGGCGCAAGCCACCCTCGAAGACCAGGAGCGCGATCAGCGCCGAGACGAGCAGCGCAAGGAGGAGATTGACCAGCTTCATCTCAGCTCACCAACTGGGTGACGGAGTCCCCCTCGTGCCGCAAGTGGAAGCGCGTCTCCGCGATCTTCTTCTTGTGCTCAGCGCGGACGATGTAGTTGTTCAGCAGGAGCAGGTCCATGCCGCTCAGGCTGAAGGTGTTGAAGGCGTGGGCCGGCGACTCGACGATCGGCTCACCCTTGAGGTTGAACGAGGTGTTCATGACGACCGGCACGCCGGTCAGGTTGCCGAACTCCTCGATGACGCCGTGGTAGGCCGGGTTGGTGGCCTTGTACACCGTCTGCAGGCGGCCCGAGCCATCCTCGTGGGTGATGGCGGGCAGCACGTCACGCTTCTCCTCACGCACGGGCGTGACGTACAGCATGAAGCGCGCCGGGAAGTGCCGCTCGGCGTTCGGGATCTCGAAGAACTCGTTCGCGCGCTCCTCGAGCACCGAGGGGGCGAAGGGCCGGAAGGCCTCGCGGAACTTGATCTTCTCGTTGAGCTTCTCCTTCATCTCGGCGCGACGCGGGTCCGCGATGATGGAGCGCGAGCCGAGGGCGCGCGGCCCCCACTCGAAGCGGCCGCGGAACCAACCGCAGACCTGACCGTCGGCGAGCTCCTGGGCGACGCGCTTGTAGAACTCGCGGTCGTCGTCGATCTTCTCGAAGGGGATCTCGTGCTTGTTGAGGAACGCCTCGATGTCGGCGTCCGAGTGCTCCGAACCCAAGTAGGCGTGCTCCAGGGCCGGGCCACGGGGCTGATCGAGGACCTGGTTGTAGGCCCAGTAGGCCGCGCCGACCGAGCCGCCATCATCGCCCGGCGCGGGGTGGATGTAGACGTTCTCGAAGGGCCCGTCGCGCAGGATCTTGAAGTTGGCCACCGAGTTCAGGGCCACCCCGCCGGAGAGGCACAGGTTCTTCATTCCGCCCGACAGCTCATGCAGATGGGTCACCATCTTGAGGAGGATCTCCTCGGTGACCTTCTGGATGCTGGCCGCCATGTCGCAGAAGAACGGATCCAGCGACTGGTCCTGCAGCTTGGGATCGCGACGCGGACGACCGAAGTGCTCCTCGAAGGCCGGGGTGAGCGTGTCGTTGGTCGAGTGGTGGTACTGGAAGTACCGCATGTCGTGCCAGAGCGACCCGTCGTCGGCGACCTGGAGCAACTCGTAGATCTTGTCGCAGTGGACCGGCTTCCCGTACGGGTGCATGCCCATCAGCTTGTACTCGCCCTCGTTGATCTCGAAGCCGCAGTACGCGGTGAACGCGCTGTAGAGCAGGCCGAGCGAGTGGGGGAAGCGGATCTCCTTCTTGATGTCGATCTTGTTCCCCTTGCCGATCGCCATCGTCGAGGTGGTCCACTCCCCGGCGCCGTCGACGGTCAGGATGGCCGACTCCTCGAAGGGCGAGGTGTAGTAGCTCGCCGCCGCGTGGGACATGTGGTGGTCGGCGAACAGGAACTTGGAGCGCGGCACCTTGAGCCGGCGCGCCATCATCGACTTGATCCAGAGCTTGTCCGAGATCCACTTCTGCATCGACTCGCGGAACACGGCGACCGACTTGGGGAAGGTCGCCATGGCCGTGAGGAGCATGCGCTCGAACTTGACGAACGGCTTCTCGTAGAAGACGACGTAGTCCACGTCGTGGATCGTGACGCCGGCCATCTTGCAGACGAACTCGATGGCAAGCTCGGGGAAGCCCGAGTCGTGCTTGACCCGACTGAAGCGTTCCTCTTCCGCCGCGGCGACGAGGACGCCGTCCTTGACGATCGCGGCGGCCGAGTCGTGATAGTAGAAGGAGAGCCCGAGGACGATCATGGTCTCAGTCCTGGCTGCGCGCAGCGCGCAGCGTGTCGTTGGGATGGTCCCAGGTCGTCCAGTTGGACGGGCGGCGACGCAGGTGGAGCGGGTCCGCGACCCGCTGGTACACCAGGGCGAAGGGGCCGAGCACCACGTAATAGAGGATCGTCAGGAGCAGGCGGGAGAGCATGCTCCCGAAGCGCTCCGTGAACTGGATCAGAGCTTGCATGGTGGTGACTGCCGGGGCCGTTCCGAGGGGGAGAGGTGCGGACGGCGGGGAGGACGGGCGGGCGAGGGCGGAAAAGTATACCTGCCGGCTGACTGGGAAGTCGGCCGGCCGGTAGCTCGTCGGAACGGTCCTCACCTCACCTTTAGGGTTCCCTCGTATCGCTCGTTCCGGGTGTAGTCCCCGTCTCGGTTGTCATCTCGATAGACGTCCAGGGCCAGCTCGTCGTCCAGATCGAGACGCTCCACCAGCTGGGCCAGGGTGATCCGGTCCCGGATGCGGAGGGGGACCGTGCTGCGCTCGACGGGCAGGATCGAGGGGATCAGGTCCCCCCGACGTAATCCGATTTCCTCAGCTGCCCCGCCGGGTCGGACGCGATCGATCACGATCCAGTCCTGATTGCCGATCAGTTGCTCGCGCACCGTGATGCCGAGGCGCTGGAAGAGGACCCCGTCGACCCGGTCCCAGGGATCGAAGATCACATCCTTGCGACCCTCCTCGTTCCGGACCGTGAGGGTGATCGCATCCGCCACGGGATCCCCGACCCGCTCCGGGATCTCGAGGGCGGCGTGCAGGAAGTCCTCGTGCCCCGTCACCGGCTTGCCATTCAAGGCGAGGATGCGGTAGCCCTCGCAGAGCTCTGCATCGTCGGCCGGCGTGCCCGCGACGACGCTGCCGATTTCGAGCGGGACTCCCTCGGCCAGCTCGAAGCCGAGCCAGCGCCGCTGGGCCTGGGGGAAGAGGGTCTCGGTGAGGACCTCCTTGACGCGGTCCACGGGAATCGCGAACCCGATGTTCTCGGCCATGCTGTTCATGACCGCGTTGATGCCGATCAACTCGCCCCGAATGTTGAGCAGCGGGCCACCGGAGTTGCCCAGGTTGATCGAGGCATCGGTCTGGATGAGGTTCTGGAAGTGCAGCCCGTGCTCGGGCAGGGGGACGTCGCGATGCAGGCCAGAGATGATGCCGGTGGAGACCGTGTGGGCCTGTCCGTGGGGGTTTCCGATCGCCACCACCCGCTCGCCGCGCATCAGGTCGGCGCTGGTGCCCATGCGCACCGTGGGAAAGGTGGTCTCACCCTCGACGGAGGAGGGCGCCTCGATACGCAACAGGGCCAGATCTTCGGATTGCTTGGCCGAGACCAGCTCCGCTGGGTAGCGCCGGGGATCCCCGTCGAAGGTCACGGTGATGCGCTTGGCGCCCTTGACCACGTGGAAGTTCGTGACGATGTAGCCGCCGGTGTGGATGACCACGCCGGAGCCGCTGCCGCTGAAGGTCTGGTTGCGACGGCCCCAGAAGGTGTTGACCTGCTGGGTCACTTCGGTCTCGATGAAGACCACTGCGGGAGCGACGGCGCGGACCACGAGGACCTCGGGGGTCGCGCGCGGGACGCTCTGCAGCTGGCGGTAGGGCTCGTCCTGAGCCTGCGTGCCCTGCGCGAGGGCCGAGGAGCCGGCGAGGACGAGGACGAGCGGGGCCAGGTGCTTCATGTTCACGATCATCGTTCCCTCCAAAGGGCACATTGCGCCAGGTACGGCGCGGAAGGGTCCATGTGAGGCTCCCCGCCCGGGCTTCTCAAGGGGGCGATCGGGGTCCCTGGCCGAGAGCGCCTGCATTTGCCCTTTTCCGACGGTGGCTCCCGAGCTGGGGGACCGAGGTGCAAAGCGTGACTTCATCCTCGGATAGAGCGCAACCCGGTTCACCAAACGACCGGCCTTCCGCGGCGGCGCGCAGGCCCTCCGCGGCGGCGCGCGGGCGAGACTGCGCTTCCGGGCCCGCGGATGGTGGACCACACTGGACTTGAACCAGTGACCTCTACGATGTCAACGTAGCGCTCTAGCCAACTGAGCTAATCCCCCGTAGGGACAATAGTGT
>JAQBVH010000368.1 GCA_027623615.1 Planctomycetota bacterium
GCTCGACCTCGCCGGCGGGCAGCTCGTCGAGGAAGCGCGACGCGAGGTTGTACGAGCGCGTGCCGTAGAGCGTGCGCGTCGAGGCGTGCGTCAGGGTCAGCCGCTCCATCGCCCGCGTCATGCCGACGTAGGCGAGGCGCCGCTCCTCCTCGATCGAGTCCTCGGCCACGGAGCGCAGGTGGGGCAGGATGCCCTCTTCGGTGCCCACCAGGTAGACGTGCGGGTACTCGAGGCCCTTCGACGCGTGCAGGGTCATCAGGGTCACGCGCAGCTTGCGCTCGCCGTCCTGCTTGTTGCCCTGGTCGCTCTGGCTCAGTGCCAGCTCGTTGAGGAAGCCGACCAGGCCGGGGCGCTTGCGGCGCCGCACGTAGTTCTCGGCGTAGTTGAGGACCTCGACGACGCCCTCCCAACGCTTGTCCGCCTCTGCCTTGTCCGGATAGATGCGATCGACCTCGCCGCGGTAGGCGACCTCCTCGACCAGGCGCTGGGTGAGCTCGACCAGTTGGCTACCCTTCGGGAAGAGCTTGTGCAGGGCACGCAGCCGCTCGAGGAGGCGCACGACCGCGGCGGCAGCGGCCTGGTTCATCTTCTCGATCTTCTCGTGCTGTTCGAAGGCCTCCGAGATCGTGATCCCGTGCTCGGTTGCGTAGGCCAGGGTGCGGTCGATCGTGGTCTTGCCAACCCCGCGCGGGGGGCAGTTGACCACACGCAGCAGTGAGGTCTCGTCGCGCGGGTTCGCGATCAACTTCAGGTAGGCGAGCACGTCGCGCACCTCCTTGCGGTCGAAGAAGCTCATCCCGCCGACCAGGTCGTAGGGGATCTCCTTCAGGCGCAGCTCGGTCTCGAACGGCCGCGCCTGGGTCGCGGTGCGGAACAGGATCGCGAAGTCGTCGTAGTGCGCGCCCTGCGTGACCAGGTCCTTGATCTGGGAGACGATCTGCTCCGCCTCGGTGTCCTCGTCACGCATGCACACCGCGGTGGGCGGATCCCCTGGGCCGAGCGCCGAGCGCAGGGTCTTCTCGTGCCGCGCCGGGTTGTTCGCGATCAGTCTGTTGGCGATCCCGAGGATGGCCTCGGTCGAGCGGTAGTTGGTCTCGAGGGTGACGACCTTGGCCCCGGGGTAGTGCTTCTCGAAGCTGAGGATCTTCGAGATGTCCGCGCCGCGCCAACCGTAGATCGACTGGTCGTCGTCGCCGACCACGCACAGGTTGCGGCGCTTGCCCGCCAGGCGCCGGAGGATCTCGTACTGCGGGCCGTTGGTGTCCTGGTACTCGTCGACGAGCAGGTAGCGGTACTGATCCTGGAAGTTCGCCAGCACGGCGGGGTGTTCGTCGACCAGCCGCAGGCACTCGAGCAACAGATCGTCGAAGTCGAGCCGGCGCGAGCGGCGCAGCATCGCCTGGTACTTCTCCCAGACGCGCCCGACCAGCTCGTGCACGTCGTCGCCCTTCCGATCCAGCCACTTGGCCGGGGTGTCGAGCTTGTTCTTGGCCAGGGAGATGCGGCTCTGCACCTCGTAGGGTCGCACCCGCGCCTCGGGGATGCGCAGCTCCCGCAACGCGCCCTTGATCAGGCTGAGCTGGTCCGAGGCGTCCGCCAGGGTGAACCCCTGCCCGTAGCCCAGGTGCTCCTTGTGGGCGCGCAGCCTGTGCAGGCAGAAGGAGTGGAAGGTCCCGATCGTCAGCTCGGAGCCGCGCTTCTTTCCGACCAGCCCGACGACCCGCTCGCGCATCTCGGCGGCAGCCTTGTTCGTGAAGGTCATCGCCAGGATCGAGCCGGGGAAGACCCCCTGCTGGAGCAGGTGGGCGATCCGAACGGTGATCACCCGGGTCTTGCCGGTGCCCGCACCCGCGAGGACCAGAACGGGACCCTCGGTGGTCTCGACGGCCTCCCGCTGCTCGGGGTTGAGGGCCTGGAGGAGCTTCTTCAAACGCTGGGGAGTCCGGATTCTGGAGGAGAGGGCGCGAGAGGGTAGCGGCAGGGGCAGGTCGACTCCAGCAAGAACGTACTCACGATCGCGCAGCGCGCCGCGTTTCGGTTTGGTGCTGGGGCGTGAAGACCGATAATCCCGCCCGGCCCCCAGCCCACTCTATGGACGCGATCACTCCTCACGCCTCGGAATCCAATTCCACCTCCATTCCGACCGGCCGCGCGATCGTCGTCGGCGCCAGCTCCGGCATCGGTGCAGCGCTCGTGCGCCAGCTCAGCGCGAACGGCCACAAGGTCGCTGCGCTCGCGCGGCGAGCCGACCGTCTCGAGGAGCTCGCGGGCGCATGCCATGGCGAGGTGCTCGTGCGCGTACACGACGTCAACGACACGGGGGCGGTGCCCGCGCTGTTCGAAGAGCTCGTGCGCGAGCTGGACGGGCTCGACCTCATCATCTTCGCCGCCGGGATCATGCCCGCCGTCGCAGCGGACGAGTACGACACCGAGAAGGACCTGGCGATGCTGCAGACGAACGTCGGCGGCTGCATCGCCTGGTGCAACGAAGCCGCGCGGCTGTTCGGGACGCAGCGCTCCGGGACGATCTGCGGCATCTCCTCGATCGCTGGCGTGCGTGGTCGCAAGGGGCAGCCGGTCTACGGGACGACCAAGGCGGCGATGGACCACTACCTCGACGCGTTGCGCGCACGCCTGGCCGAGGGCGGCGCGCACGTGTGCACGATCCGGCCGGGCTTCGTCGACACCGAGATGACGGCGGACCTGGGCCTCAAGGGCGCGATCTCCGCCCAGGCCGCCGCGCGCCAGATCCTGCGCGCGGTGCGGCGCCGCGCCGACGTGCGCTACGTGCCGCTCAAGTGGTGGGCCGTGGCGCAGGTCATCAAGGCGATCCCGGGCAAGCTCTTCAAGCGGATGTCGATCTAGTGAAGCGCTCCTACGAGTACGTCGAGGGCTGGGGCATGGCCACGGGCGACCACGCCCGGGTCCTGCGGCCCCGGAGCATCGACGAGGTGCGGGCTTGCTTCGAGGGCGCGCGCGAGCAGGGCACGAGCCTGACCCTGCGGGGCACCGGCTGCAGCTACGGCGACGCGAGCCAGCCGGTCGGCGGGCACGTGCTCGACCTGACCCGCATGAACCAGATGCTCGGCTTCGACCCCGCGACCGGCGTGGCCGACCTCGAGGGCGGCGTGACGATCGAGCAGCTCTGGAAGCACGGGCTGCCGCTGGGCTACTGGCCCAAGGTGGTGTCCGGGACGATGTACCCGACGGTCGCCGGCGCGGCGGCGATGAACATCCACGGCAAGAACAACTACAAGGTCGGCACCTTCGGGGACAACACCCTCGAGATCGACGTGCTCCTGCCGAACGGAGAGCTGCGCACCTGCAACCGGGAGCAGAACAGCGACCTCTTTCACGCGGCCATCGGCGGCTTCGGCGTGCTGGGTTGCATCACCCGGGTCAAGACGAAGACCACCCGCGTCCACTCGGGCGAGCTCGAGGTCCTGGGCATCTCCTGCCACGACCTCGAGGAGATGATGACCTACATCGACGCCCACACCCACGAGGCCGACTACCTCGTGGGTTGGATCGACTGCTTCGCCGGCCGCGACGCGGCCGGGCGCGGGTTGATCCACCATGCGCGCTACCTGCCCGAGGGCGTCGACCCGAACCCCGCGCACTCGCTGCGCGTGGACCAGCAGGAGCTGCCCACCTCGATCCTCGGCTTTCCCAAGGGCGAGGTCTGGCGCATCCTGCGCCTGTTCAATCACGACCTCGGCATGCGCCTCGTCAACGCCGCCAAGCACCAGGCCGGGCGCCTCGAGGGACACAAGGGCTGGTACCGCCAGTCCCACGCCGGCTTCAACTTCCTGCTCGACTACGTGCCGAACTGGAAGTACGCCTACGGGCGGCGTCCCGGGCACGGGTTGATCCAGTACCAGTCCTTCCTGCCCAAGGAGACCGCGCACGCGTGCTTCCTCGAGCTCCTCGCTCGCTCGAAGGCACGCGGGCACACCTCGTACCTGGGCGTGTTCAAGCGGCACCGTCCCGACCCGTTCTGGATGACGCACTCGGTAGACGGCTGGAGCCTGGCGCTGGACTTCAAGGTCACGCCAGGCAGCCGCGCGAGCCTGTGGGCCTGCTGCGACGAGCTGACCCGGATCGTGCTCGACGCGGGCGGCAAGTTCTACTTCGCGAAGGACCTCGTCCTCGGTCAGCGCGCGATGGTGGAAGCGTTCCCCGAGGGGCGGCGCGAGCAGTTCCTCGCGTTGAAGCGGGAGACCGACCCCGAGGGCCTGCTCGACACCGCGCTCTTTCGGCGCATCTTCTCCACGTCAGGCGAGCTCACCGCTCCCGCGCTGTAGAGCCACTGGGCGAGGCGCCAGGTCCACGCGCGCTGCGTGGGCCTGCGGGTCGGCGAGGAAGTCCGCGCGGTGGACCAGGCCCCCGCCGTCCGTCACCCGATCGACCGCCAGGATGCCATCCAGGTGATCGATCTCGTGTTGCACGAGTTCTGCCAGGTGGGGGTCCTCGATCTCCCAGGTGTCGCGCCGTCCGCCGGGCCCGGTGCTCTCGACGACGACGCGAGCATGGCGGCGCACGCGGACGTACAGCTCGGGGAAGCTGAGGCAGTCGTCCCAGAGGGTTACCGTCTCCGGGCTGCACCAGCGCAGCACCGGGTCTATCATGCGATCGGGTCCACCTGGGATCCGCAGGGCAATCAGGCGCCGGTCGATCCCGAGTTGAGGTGCGGCG
>JAQBVH010000369.1 GCA_027623615.1 Planctomycetota bacterium
GCCGCGGGCCCCTAGGCATTGGGCGAGGAGGTCTCAGTTGCCCCAGGTGGCCTTGAGGGCGTCCGAGGTGTTGTTCCCCGCGCCCTGGCCCTTGTCGCGGTACCAGTACTGGATGTACGTGGTCTCGCCGACGGTGAAGGCCGACTCGGGGCCGGCGCCCGTGAAGTCCAGCGTGAGGCTGTTCATGTTGCCGGCGGCCTTGGAGACGGGCCAGCGCACGAACGGCTGGCCGACGCAGAGGGCGCCGTTGCCGAAGGGGATGACCAGGTCCTCGCTGGCCGAGAAGAAGAACAGGCCGTAGTCGTCCGGGCAGTCCGTGACCTCGAGGACCGTGTCGTTGTCCGACAGGTTGCCCGACCCGGTCTGCCCGATCTGCGCGCCATCGACGCTGACCGAGTTGGGGAAGGAGACGCAGTAGGACTCGAACTCACCGTCGGGGGCGCAGTCGTTGTCGGCGCCGGGGGTGTCGTCCACGCCCAGGCCGAAGTCGCCGATCTGCCAGCCGCCGAGGGCGGCGCAGTAGTACACGTGGGCGGGGACGAAGGAGCCGTCCGGGCCGACCGTGGTGGTGCAGTAGAGCAGGTCGCCGGAGCCGACCGTCTCGACCAGGCCGACGCAGTCCACGACCTCGGACCAGGGCGTGACGTCGAGGATGCCGTCGTCGTCGGTGTCCAGGTCGTCCTGGCTCACGCCGGTGAAGTCGCGCACGAGCATGTGCGTGACGTTGTCGCTGTTCTCGAAGTCGAGGGTGATGGTCATGTCGGCCACGCCCAGGCTGAACGTGGCTTCCGCCGCGACGAAGAGACCGCTGGCCGGGATCACGCCGCCGGTCAGGTCGGCGATGCCCTCGACCACGCCACTCCCACCCGCGCCGTCGCCGATGACGATGTAGGTCAGGCCGTCGAGCGGGTCGCCCGGGGTGCCGGCCAGCTCGAGGTACTCGTCGTTGTCGTCGCCGCCCTGGTCGATGCGGATCTCGTTGATCGAGGCCACGACCGGGGGAGGTGTGCAGGGGTTGTCCGCGCCGGGCGTGTCGGCGACGCCCGCGTCGAAGGAACCGATCTGGAAGCCGCCCATGCTGGGGCAGTCGTAGGCATGCGAGGGCACGAAGGTGCCGTCCGGACCGACGGTGTCGCTGCAGTAGATGAACTCGCCGGAGCCGACGGTCTCGACCAGGCCGATGCAGTCGATGATCGAGCTCCACGGCGTGACGTCGAGGACTCCGTCGTCGTCGGTGTCCAGGTCGTCCTGGCTGGCGCCAGTGAAGTCAGCGACGAGCATGTGCGTGACGTTGTCGCTGTTCTCGAAATCCAGGGTGGCGGTCAGGTCGGCCGTGCCGATCGTGAAGGTCGACTCGGCGCAGACGAAGTAGCCGCTAGCGCCGATCGAGGAGCCGGTCAGGTCGGTGATGCTCTCGACCACACCGCTGCCGCCGGTGCCGTCGCCGAGGACGATGTAGAACATGCCGTCGAGGCTGGTGTTGGCGGGTCCGGCGAGCTCGAAGTACTCGTCGTCGTCGTTGCCGCTCTGATCGATGCGGACTTCATTGATGGAGACGCCGCCGCCGCCGGAGGCGAGCGCGGGCGCGACGAAGGCGATGGCGGGCAGTAGGGTGCTGGGCTTCATGATGAGAATCTGTGTGCGGACTGGCCTGGCCACCACGCGTCCCTTGCTGGGTGGGGGCGAGGCGGGCGAACGAAGCGCGCGCACCGTAGCCATGACTCCGGGAACCCGCAATCGAACCAGCGACCCGCTCGCGCCCGGCTCTACCCCGCCAATTGCGGATCAAGCAGGCTCGCCCGAGCTGCCATTCGTGTCGGCGGCCCCAGCGGCGTCGCCTGGCGCTTGCGGCACAGGTGCGAGCTCCGGCCTGCCGCGCCGTCAGGTGTGGGGCGCAAAGCCAATCACGCCTCCACGGGAGGTGGAGGCGGCCCAACAGCGCTTAGCCCTCCTGGGGCAAGGGAGTGGGGATACGGACTCGCAGACCCGCTGCGTGTTCGAATCCGTGGCGCGGTTACTCGAAGGTCACCGAGACGCCGTTGGTGAAGTTCGACGTGGGGCCAGGGTTGTTGTCGCGGTACCAGGTGGAGAAGTTCCAGGTCTCGCCGGCCATGACCGAGTGGATCGGGTTGGTCGGGATGTCGGTCAGGTCGATCAGCAAGCTGAACTCGGCGATCAGGCCGCTGTTCTGGATGTCGTTCTTGAAGCGCGCGATCTGGCCGCCGAGGCACAGGTTGCCCTCGCTGCCCGGGGGCATCGCGACGAATGACTGGGTCTGGCTGGCGAGGAAGTAGCCGAACTGGTTGAAGGGCAGCTTCTTCGCCGTGAGGGTGAGGTCGTTGTCGATCGCGTCGAAGCTGCCGGTCGCCATGATCTCGGCACCGAAGCCGCTCGAGTTCGCTTCGGCCGCGCAGTAGGAGTAGATCGTGCAGGCCGTGCCGACGTAGCTGCCGGGGTTGCCCTCGTCTCCCGAGAGGCTGATGACCGAGCCGACCCCGTCCCCAGCGCCGGACTTGCGCCAGCCGAAGCAGAAGTCCTGACCGAGGACCTCGTTGCACGCATAGACGCTCTCGCCGTCCGCGCGCTTGGAGCCGGGGAAGTCCTCGTCGCCGTAGCGCAGGATGTCGTGCACCTGGAGCCCCGCGTCGAACAGGTAGATCGTGTCGTTGCGGTTGAGGTTGCCCATCGCGTTGTCGCCGAGGATGGTGACGCCGCTCAGGCCCCAGTCGAGCTCGAACAGGGCGGCGTTGGTCTCGGTGACGATGGCCGACTCGCCCGCATCGAGGATGCCCAGGGACGAGAGGTCGACGTTGCCAGGCAGAGCGTCCGAGTCGTCGAAGCTCCAACCGGTCAGGTCGACCGCGATCTGGCCGGTGTTCGTCAGCTCGAAGAACTCCCCGCCTGCGCCCTTGTACATGTACTCGGTGATGCGGATCTCCTCCTGGGCGAGGCCAGCGGCGGAGAGGAGGACGGCGGTGGGGAGGAGAAGGAGGACGGGGCGCATGGGGATCTCGAGCTGGGCTCGTTGGGGTGCTCCCTGAACTCTACTCCGCTCGCCGCCACGCGTGCGCGCCAGGCACGTAGGGTCCAGGTTTGAGGCAGGGGCTTGCGCCCGTGGCCGGTGGGTCGCCACGTAGACTCGCGCTCATGCGAACCCTCCTCTGCCTGCTCCTCGCTTCCCTTGCCCTCGCCCAGGAGCCCGCCCAGCACGGGCAGCGCTACGAGCGCCTCCTGATCAAGAACGTGCATGTGATCGACGGCAACGGGACGCCCGTGCGAGGTCCGCTCGATGTCGTCGTCGAGAACGACCGCATCCAGCGCGTGGGCGGCTTCGCCCCGGGACGCGAGTACGACGCGGTGATCGACGGCGAGGGGCGCTACCTGATGCCGGGCATGGTCAACCTGCACGGGCACCTGCATGACGGCCGGCCAGGGTCCTCGGTCGCGATGCCCTATCAGTTTCAGCTCAACCTCTGGCTGGCGAGCGGCGTCACCACCGTGCGCGACCTCGGCAGCAACCGGGAGCACGCGCTGCGCCTGCGCGCGGCGAGCGACAGCGGCGAGCTGCCTGCGCCGCGCCTGCGGTTGCACGCGACGGTGGGCGGCGGGACTCCCGAGGAGGCGGTCCAGGCGGTCGAGCACGCCAAGCAGAGCGGCTTCGACGGCCTGAAGATCTTCGGGATGGACAAGGAGCCGCTCGCGGCCTTGCTCGCCAGGGCGAACGAGCTCGAGCTGCCGGTGGCGCACCACATCGGCATCGCCGAGACGGATGTGTGGGACGACGTCGCTGGGGGGACGACGACGATCGAGCACTGGTACGGCATCCCCGACGCGGCGCTGCGGTACGGCTCCCAGAGCTTCCCCGCCGACTACAACTACGACAACGAGCTGGACCGGTTCCGTTGGGCCGGACGTCTGTGGAAGGAGACCGATCCGGAGAAGCTCTCGTGGGTGCTGCAGTCGATGGTCGACGCGGGCATCGCCTGGGACCCGACCCTGTCGATCTACATCGCTTGCCGCGACGTGACCCGCGCGCGCAACCAGCCCTGGTTCGAGGACTACCTGCACCCTGCCCTCGAGCAGTTCTTCGCGCCGAGCCTGGACAGCCACGGCTCGTTCTTCCTCGAGTGGACGACCAAGGACGAGGTCGAGTGGCGCCGCAACTACCAGCTCTGGTTCGAGGCCCTGCGCGAGTTCGCCGACCGCGGCGGCGTGATCGGCACCGGTGAGGACGCGGGCTTCATCTATCAGATCTACGGCTTCGGCTACGTGCGCGAGCTCGAGCTGCAGCAGGAGGCGGGCTTCCACCCCCTCGACGTGGTGCGCCACGCGACGGGCAACGGCGCCAAGATCATGGGGCTCGAGGACCAGATCGGGCGGGTCAAGGTCGGGTACAAGGCCGACCTCGTGCTCGTGAACGGCAACCCGCTCGAGAACTTCAAGCGGCTCTACGCGACCGGCACCGACGAGATCATCGACGGCAAGCACACCCGCGGAGGCGGCGTCGCGTGGACCGTCAAGGACGGCTATTGCTACGAGTCGCAGGTCCTGCTCGCCGACGCGCGGCGCATGGTGACCGAGGCCCGGGCAGAGGTCGCCGCGCAAGCCAAGGAGGACTGAGCGGGAATACGGTGCCGCGACACTTCCTCCCACTCGCCGCCCGAGCCGAGGGAGCACGCGCCGTC
>JAQBVH010000370.1 GCA_027623615.1 Planctomycetota bacterium
GCCACGATCAGGGAGTGCTCCGCGGCGTAGACCTGACGTAGCGTCGGGTGGTCGACCCGTGGCAGGGCGGACAGCTCGCTCAGGTCCGCAGCCAGGTCTACTCCGAGCCGCAGCTCGAGGCGACCGCTCTCCAGGGAGGCGCTGTAGTCCCAGCGCGAGAGCGTCTCCCGCACCAGGTACGGGTCACGCTCCCACGCGACCAGTCGTCCACCGGGTCGACGGCGCAGGAGATGCGCGACCAGCTCGCCGAGGCCGAGACCGAAGAGGCACGCCCGCTGCGCATCCTCGGGCCAACCTGCGAGACACTTCTTGAGCACCGCCGGCCTGAGGTCGAGGGGCAAGAGGTCGCCGTGGTGGCGATACAGGGACGGGCCGTCCGGCGACAGGATCACGTGGTCGACCGCGGAGGGCTGGAGCAGCCGATCGACGAGAGGACGATTCTGCGCACCGAGCGCGCGCAGGTTCTTCTCGAGGGTCGGGCTGAGGGATGCGGGGGCCATGGGAGGTTGCGGCAGCCCAGGATCCTCGCGCAAAGTGTGCCCCGACTCCAGCTCCCACCCCTGCTTCCATGACGCGCACGCCTTTTCTCCTCGTTCTCCTCACGGCCGTCTCCTGTGCCGGCCTGTCCACCCGATCCAAGGAGGACGAGCCCGAGGAGCTCACGCCGATCGAGACCCGCGTCGCCGACTGGACCGCTCGACCGGGGTTGTTCGACCTCTATCTGGAAGAAGACGCAGGGAAGGCGTGGCTCGTCTTGCCGCCCGCGGATGACGAGGGCGTGCACGCGACCTGCCTGTACTACGAAGGCCTGACCACGGGCCTCGGCTCGAACCCGGTCGGCCTGGATCGTGGCCAGGTGCGGGGGCCCTGGCTCGTCCGCTTCCGGTCGCTCGGCGCGAAGCTGCTCGTCGAGCGACCGAACCTCGACTTCCGCGCGAACAGCGACGACCCCGAGGAGGTGCGCGCCACCGCAGAGTCCTTCGCGACCTCCGTGCTGTGGTCCACCGACCGCGCCGAGCGCGACCCGGACGGCAGCGTGCTGATCGACCTGACCTCGTTCCTCGTGCGCGACGCGCACGGCGTCACGCGCACCCTCGAGGCCGACGGCGGCAGCTGGCGCCTCGACCCGGAGCGCAGCGCCGTCGACGCCGGCGCGTGCCTCGCGTTTCCCGACAACCTCGAGCTCGAGGCCCTGCTCACCTTCGGCGGCTCCAGCGCGGGGCGCGACACGCGCTCGGTCACGCCGGACGCCTCGTCAGTGACCCTCACCCAGCACCACTCCCTGATCCGCTTGCCCGACGACGGCTACACGCCCCGGGACTACGACCCGCGCGCCGGTGCGTTCGCGGTGTCGTATCTCGACTACGCCGCGCCGCTGACCGAGCAGATGGAGGTGGCGTACGCCGTGCGCCACCGCCTGCAGAAGCAGGACCCGCGCGCCGCTCGCTCGAAGCCGGTCGAGCCGATCGTGTACTACGTCGACCGCGGCGCGCCCGAGCCCGTGCGCTCGGCGTTGATCGAGGGCGCGAGCTGGTGGGCCACCGCCTTCGAGAAGGCCGGCTTCGAGGACGCCTTCCGCGTCGAGGTGCTGCCCGAGGGCGCGCACCCCCTCGACGTGCGCTACAACGTGATCCAGTGGGTGCACCGCTCCACCCGCGGCTGGTCCTACGGCAACGCGGTCTCGGACCCGCGCACGGGCGAGATCCTGAAGGGGCACGTCTCCCTCGGCTCCCTGCGCGTGCGCCAGGATCGACTCCTGTTCGAGGGCCTCGCGGGAACGGCCAGGACGGGTAGCGGGCACCCCGACGACCCGATCGAGCTGGCCCTCGCGCGCATTCGCCAGCTCGCGGCCCACGAGGTCGGTCACACCCTCGGCTTCGCACACAACTTCAGCGCCAGCACCTTCGACCGCGGCTCGGTGATGGACTACCCGGCGCCCCTGATCCAGGTCCGCCCGGACGGGACGCTCGACTTCTCGGAGGCCTACGACGTGGGCATCGGCGCCTGGGACGAGGTCGCCGTCGCCTGGCTCTACAGCGAGTTCGGCACCGAGCAGGAGTCCGACGCCCTCAAGGCGATCCTGGCCGAGGCCTCGGCGCGCGGCATGCGCTACCACTCGGACACGGACGCGCGCCCGGCAGGGGCGGCCCAGCCCTACGCGAACCTCTGGGACAACTTCGCGGACCCGGTCACGGGCCTGCGCAACGCGCTGCAGGTACGCGGGATCGCCCTCGGTCGCTTCGGGGAGGAAAACCTCTCCGCGGGTCGGCCGCGTGCCCACCTCGAGGAGGTGCTCGCGCCGCTCTACTTCCATCATCGCTATCAGATCGACGCGGCGGTGAAGGTCCTCGGCGGCCTCGACTTCGACCACGTGATCGCAGGCGAGGGTGCGCCCGGCGCCGTGCCGCCCAGCCCCCAGCTGCAGAAGGACGCGCTGGCGGCCCTGCGCGAGTGCCTGACTCCGGGCTCGCTCGACATTCCCGAGTCCGCGCTCCGGCTGCTCGGTCCGCGCCCGCCCGGTGTCGGTGCGAACCGCGAGCAGTTCGCGACCCAGACGGCGCCCCAGTTCGACGCCCTCGGCGCCGCGGCCACGGTCGCGCACCAGGTCGTGGGGGGGGTCCTGCAGCGGGAGCGCTGCGCGCGACTCGTCGATCAGCACCGCCGCGCTGGGGACCAGCCCTCCCTCGAGTCCGTGCTCGAGTCCCTGACCGACCAGGTCTTCGGGTTCCACCAGGACGAGGAACGCCTGCGCGAGATCCAGCGTGAGGTTCAGACAGTGCTCGTTCGCGGGCTGATCAGCCTGGCCGAGGATGCGCGCGCCGCACAGCGGGTCCGCAGTCGGGTCAGTGCGCACCTGGGTCGCTTGATCGAGAGCGAGGTGTTCGATCAGCCCCGTTCCGAGGCAGACCACGCCCACTACGGCGCCCTGCGCCGCAGCGTCGAGCGTCACCTGCATCGGAATGGCGCGCCGGCCGGGCCGCTTCCCGCACCCCAGGATCCGCCCCCCGGCAGCCCGATCGGAGCTGCAGCGCGGCCCGTCGAATTCTGCGGGTGCGCGGCCCAGCTCTAGCCCCCCCGTAAGGCATGCGTGGGCCACCCGGCGCGGCCCTTTGCCGCCGGGTACCATCCCTGGCCCCCAGCCCTGTTCATGGAAACCACGATGACCCGGACTTGCCTCCGTACGGCCGCGCTGCTGGCCGCGCTTGCCCCCTTCGCCTCCGCCGCCACCCACCTCCGCCAGGTGGAGTCGCCCGTCAAGGTCACGGCGGTCCAGGCGTCCGGGTGGAGTGATCCCCGGGCCGATCAGCTCGAGCGCGCCCTCGCGGCGATCCAGGTCGAGAAGGTCAAGGCCGACATCCACTTCATCGCCTCCGACGACATGGCGGGCCGCGACTCCCCGTCGCCCGGGCTGCGCATCGCCGCGCGCTTCATTCGTTCACGCCTCGAGCGACTGGGCTTCACGCCCGGCGCCAAGAACCGCAGCTACTTCCACGAGTACAGCCTGACCCAGCACACCCTCGACGAGACCGGGAGCTTCGCGACGCTGAGCTTCGGCGGTGAGGAGCAACGCCTGATGTTCGGCGTCGACTACTTCCTCTCGCCGAACGCGACCGGCAACCGCGATGTGTCCGGTGCGCTCGTCTACGGCGGTGACATCGCCCAGCTCACCGACGAGCAGCTGGCCGAGATGGCGGGCAAGTGGATCCTGACCGCTCCCGGCGCGCGCGCCTCCCGTCGCGGCAGCTCGACGGCGGAGAGCGCCGGCGTCCTCGGCTACGTGATTCCTGCCGACCCCCAGGCCGAGACCTCCGTGGCGGAGTCCTTCGCCCGCTGGGTCCAGTTCATGCAGCGTCCCAGCCTGCAAGCGCCCCGCGGCGGCGGCATGCCCTCGATCAACCTCTCGGACTCCCTGTCCGCGCGCTTGATGGGCCGACTCGGCGACCTGACCGTCGGCCAAGCGTTGAACGCCAATCTGCAGGAGTCCTGGAAGGTCGACGCCAAGCCGGTCGTGCTCGAGAACGTCTGCGGCCTGTGGGTCGGCTCGGACGCCAAGCTCAAGAACGAGGTGATCATCCTCTCGGCCCACTACGACCACGTCGGCGTGAACGCTGCCGGCGAGATCCACAACGGCGCGGACGACAACGGCTCGGGGACGACTGGCCTGCTCGCGATCGCCGAGGCTCTCGAGGCCTACGGCCCGATGCGTCGCTCGGTGATGCTGATGTGGGTCAGCGCCGAGGAGAAGGGCCTGCTCGGCTCCGCGGCCTGGACCAAGGACCCCTGGCTGCCCGAGGGGATGCAGCCCCTGTGCAACGTGAACATCGACATGATCGGCCGCAACGCGCCGCACGAGCTCGGGATCACGCCGACCAAGGATCGCAGCGAGTACAACCGCCTGACCCAGCTGGTCGAGAAGCACATGAACGCGGAGGGCTTCACGAAGCTCAACAGCGCCGACGCGTACTGGGGCCGCAGTGACCACGCGAACTTCTCCAAGAACCTCGGCATCCCCGTCGCCTTCCTCTTCTCGGACGTGCACGAGGACTACCACAAGCCGACCGACGACCCCGAGAAGATCGACTACAGCAAGCTGTCCCGGGTGGCCCGCCTGGTCGTGCGCGTGCTGCACGACCTCCAGGCGGACGAGCTGCGCTTCTAGGCGCACGGAAGCCGATCACGCGCG
>JAQBVH010000371.1 GCA_027623615.1 Planctomycetota bacterium
GTTTCTGGAGTCCCCGCCATACCTTCCAGGACGCGGAGGGCAACACCCTTGGTGTCCTCTCGATCAAGCGCAACCGTTGGGGCATGTGCGTGTCCGGTGAGTTCCGGCCAGAGAAGGGCGAGGTCCTGTACCTGCGCCGGGATCCGGGGCTCCTGCGGGCCCAGTTCTCCGTCTGGACGGACAACCGGGAGTGGCTCGGGTCGAGCCTGCGTTGGCACGTCGGCCGCCGGCAGATCGACGTCTGGACGGGCGGCAAGCCCTACCGGATCGTGCCCCGTAGGGGTTTTGGGCTCGGATGGCGCGTCGTCGCTACCAAGACGGGCGAGGTGGCGGAGATCCGCCGGCCCCTGATCGGGCGTGGCGCCAGCATCGACCAATATCGGAAGATGGACTTCGAGCTCCTGCTGTTCTGCTACTTCCTGGGCTCACTGACTGGCCCCGAATCCCTGCTGCCGACCTCCCTCGACGCCCTCGACGAGGGTTTGGGCAAGAATGCGGCAGCTCCCGCTGAGGGCTGAGGGTTCGGCTCCGTACGGGATCCTGATCCGCCCAGCGCTTCGAGCGTGTCGCCACGGGCCTGGCATTCGTCACGGCATTCGGAGTGACGCTGGAGGCGGGTTTCGAATCTAGCCGAAACAGGGAAGAGCCCTGGAGCGTCCAGCGTCCAACGCGAACGCTCCCGCCGCGCGTTCTGGCCGGCAGGGTTCTGGTACCGAATCCACCATGCGACCGCTCCTCGCCCTCCTCCTCGTCGCCGCCGCAGCGACGGCTTTCTTCCTCGCCCTCAGCGCAGGTTCGGGCGTCCCCGATCAAGGGGTCGTCGGCCAGCGCCCGGCGGAGGTCATCCCGAACGACCCCAGCGACCAGACGAGCCTGACCCCGGGCAACTCCACGCCGTCGGACGAAGCGCGGACGGCCGGGCCCACGGCAGCCACCCAAAGGACGGTCCACCCCTCCGCCGCCCTCGGCAACGCCCTGCGCGGTCGTGTCGTGCGCGCCGGCGGCACCGGAGTCGAGCGCGCCCACGTCGTGCTGACCCGCTACGGCCCGACGGACCTCCTGGCGCCGGTCGGTGACGATCGGGTCCCGGACCGCGAGACCGAGACCGACGCGGACGGTTACTTCGAGTTCACCGACGTGGAACCCAACACGGACCACACCGTGATCGCCTCCCACCCCGACTTCGGCCGACGCACCGAGCCCTTCCTCTCCGTTGCAGACGGGGAGATCGGTGAGGTCGTGCTCGTCGCCCTGAAGCCGGGCAGCACGCTGCGCGGCCTCGTGACCGACGTCCACGCGGGCACGATCGACGGCGCGCTCGTGCGCCTCAGTCCGATCACCGTCGGCTTTCTCGAAGAGGGCGCGGGCGTGCTGCGCACCAACTCCCACAGCAACGGGACCTACAGCTTCCGCAACGTGTCCCAGGGCCACTACACCCTGACGGTCACCAAGGAAGGCTTCGGAAAGACCCAGCTGCAGCGGCTCGAGGTCTCGGGGGACGAAGGGGACCTGATCCAGGACATCTCCCTCGAGGTCGCCCACCTGATCGCGGGACGGGTCGTGTCCGTGACCGACGGGCAACCCATCAGCGGCGCGCAGGTCGAGGCCTTCAGTACCGACCGCCGCAAGGAGTCCACGAACACCGTCACCGAGTCGAGCGCAGACGGGCAGTTCGAGCTCAACGACGTGCGCGCAGGTAGCTACACGCTGCTCGTGCGCGCGGCCGGCTACAAGGCGGAGCGCCAGAACCGCGTCGAGACCGGCGAGGTCGCGCTCGCGATCGAGCTCATCCCCCTGCCCCAGGTCTCGGGCTTCGTGTTCGCCCCCGACGGCTCGCCCCTGCGCAACTTCACCGTCCGCCTGCGCCAGGAGGTGACGAACACCGACCAGACCATGCCGGTCATGAGCACGGACACTCAGGTCAGCGAGGCCCAGGACGGCGCCTTCACCCTGTCCTCGCCGCGGGTGGGCGAGTTCGTGGCGGAAGCAACCCACCCGCGCCACGCAGCCAGCTTCTCCGAGCCCTTCCTTCTCGAAGAGGGTGGCTCGGTCCAGGGCGTGGTCATCCGGATGACGGGCGGGGGCACGATCACCGGCCGCGTGGTCGATCCCTCTGGAGACCCGGTTCCAGGCGCCCTGGTAAAGACACACCACACCGAGTACGTGGACGATCCGTTCTGGCGCAGCTTGGGGGACGCGTACCCCTCGGCAGCCGCCCGCAAGCAGGTGCGCTCGGATGACGACGGCTGGTTCCAGATCGCTGGTCTGACCCCCGAGGTCTACCAGCTCTCGATCGACCACCCCGACCATGCGCCGATCACCCTGCGCTCGATCGAGGTCACCGACGGCCAGGAGACCAAGGTCGACCGCACGACCCTCACACCGGGGGCCGCCGTCTCCGGTACCGTCTACGGCCCCGCGGGCACCGGCCTCGCCGGCGCCGTGGTGCAGATCACCCTCGATGCCCAGGCGTCCCGCTCCGACTACGGGGCCTTCTACAAGACGCGCTCCAACTCCGAGGGACGCTACACGTTCACACACCTGCCTCCCGGCCACTACAAGATCTCGGTCTCCCGGCAAGGCGCCGCCGACAATCCCTTCGTGGGAATGACGGACGAGAAGGCGACCCGCAAGCCGCTGACCCTGGTCGACGGGCAGGACCACTCCCGCGACTTCACCCTCTCGAACTGAAACCGGATCCTCTGGTCCAACCGTCGACCGCCCTGGTTGGCGTCCCCCTGAGCCCATCGTCATGCGTGCCCTGCTAGCCCTGATCGTCGTCGCCGCCATCGCGGTGGCCATCTTCTTCGCGACCGCCGGTCCGACCGCGACCGAGAATGAGGTCGCCAAGAGCCCGAACAAGCCCACCAAGGTCGAGAAGCAGGACCCGGAGAGCCACACGGATCTCGAGAGCGGCCCCAGCGACGATCGGGTCGAGCAGCCCAGCAAGGTCGAGCCGCCCCCGACGCAGACCGCGGCGGGCGCCGCTCAGACCAAGTGGGGCAACAGCCTGCAAGGTCAGGTCGTCGACGCGAGCAAGCTCTCGGTGATGGGCGCGGAGGTCACACTGACCCTCCACCCGCCTGGCGGGATCTTCGCCGACACGAGCAGCGACAGCACCCCCGACCGGAAGGTGCAGACCACCGCAGAGGGCAAGTTCACTTTCGACAACCTGCACCCGGACAAGTTCTACACGGTCATCGCGTGGCACCCTCAGCAGGGTCGCAAGCTGGAGGGCAACCTGCGCGTCGAAATGAATGAGGACCTGCCGCTGATCGTCCTGCTCGAGCCTGGCGCCACCCTGAGCGGCACGGTCAGCGACCCGGGCGGTGTGGGCATCGGAGGCGTGCAGGTGACCCTGAGCTACACCCTGCTGGGCAACAACAACACTGCCGGCACCCTGGAGACGAGCTCGAGCGCCACCGGCGCGTACTCCTTCCCCAACGTGGGCGAGGGGAACTACAAGCTGAGCGCTTGGAAGGACGGCTTCGGCCGCGCCAGCATCGAGAACATCAACCTCTCCGGCTCCGCGGTCACCACGCGTGACATCCAGCTCGACGCGGCCCACCTGATCGGGGGCACGGTCACGGGCATGGACGGCTCCCCCATCGTCGGAGCCACGGTCGAGGCGGTCTCCCAAGCCCAACCGAACGGCACCCCCGGCACGCGCACCCAGACGCTCACGGACGAGACGGGCAACTTCATCTTCGACGACGTCCCCCAAGGCAACTACAACCTGAGCTCGCATGCGAACGGCTATCGCAGGGGAGTGGCGCGCGGCATCGACACGGGCGACCTCAGCGTCCGTATCGAGTGCGAGACCGAGCCCTCGATCACGGGCCACGTCAGCCGCCCGGACGGAACGCCCCTGAAGAACTTCACCGTTCAGCTGCGCACGCGCATGGCGAACTCGACCGAGACTATTCCGGTTCCCCGCCAGCGGTTCAAGATCACCGACAGCGAGGACGGCGCCTACCTCGTCAGCTGCCCGCGGGAGGGTGACTACGTGGTCGAGGCGATCAGCCCCGAGTTCGCCCCCTCCTTCTCGGAGCTGGTGCTCGTTGAACGCAACTCGCGCCAGACTGCCGACATCACCATGGCTGCCGGCGGTCTGATCCGCGGCAAGCTGGTCGACAGGAACGGGCCCGTCGCCGGCGCCCGGGTGAACAGCTATCACACCGACAAGGTCCCGAACGACCCCTTCTTCGACGGCATGACCTTCCCCGGTGACGCCACCGAGGCGGCCACCCTCAGCGCAGCGGACGGCACCTTCGAGCTGCGCCTGCTCAACCCGGGTACGTACCAGGTCCACGTGCTGTCCGGCAGCCATGCTGCGTTCACCAGGCGCCAAATCGTCATCATCGAGGGCCAGGAGAAGGACCTCGGCGACGTGACCCTGTCCGCGGGCGGCAAGCTGACCGGTCAGGTCACCGATGCTGCTGGCCTAGGCCTCTCGGGTGTCGTCGTCGCCCTGACCTTTGACGCGACCGCCGTCGGTAAGGAGTTCAGCGCCAACTACAGCGAGCGCACGGACGCGAGCGGCACCTACTCCTTCGCCAACCTCCCGCCGGGCCCCTACCAGGTGTACGCCCAGCGCCGCGTCGGCAATGACATGCTCTCCAACGTCGAGGACATCACCGCCACCCGCCGCAGCACGAAAATCGTGGACAGCGG
>JAQBVH010000372.1 GCA_027623615.1 Planctomycetota bacterium
ACGCTCGTCGTCAGCCCGCTGATCGCGCTGATGAAGGACCAGGTCGACGCGCTGCGGCGCAAGGGCATCCGCGCGACCTTCGTGAACTCGTCGCTCGAGGGCCGCGAGCGTCGCCTGCGACTCGAGGGCTGCGCGAGCGGCGAGTACGATCTGCTCTACGTCACCCCTGAACGCTTCCGCAGTCCGCACTTTCGGGAGCTCCTGCCCAAGCTCCACATCACGCGCCTGGCGGTCGACGAGGCCCACTGCATCAGCCAGTGGGGGCACGACTTCCGGCCGGACTACTCGCGCCTGTCCGAGTACCGCGCCCTGCTCGGGGACCCGCCGACGATCGCGCTGACCGCGACCGCGACGCCGCGGGTGGCCGAGGACATCAAACGCGCGCTGCGCATGCAGGACCCCGTGGTCCTGCGCGCGGGCATCGAGCGCGAGAACCTGTTCCTGGCGGCGACGATCTGCAGCACGGTCGAGGAGAAGATCGACCTGCTCGCACAACGCCTGCTCGGCATGCAGGGCGCGGGGATCGTCTACGGGACGCTGGTCAAGGATCTGGAGCACCTGCAGACCGAGCTGCGCCGCAGGGGCATCCGCACCCTGGTCTACCACGGCAAGTTGTCGGCCCGGGAGCGCAAGCAGTTCCAGGAGCAGTTCATGGCCTCCAGCGACGGCATCGTGCTCGCGACCAACGCCTTCGGGATGGGCGTCGACAAGGCGGACGTGCGCTTCGTGATGCACTACCAGGTGCCGCGCACCCTCGAGGCCTGGGCGCAGGAGGTCGGGCGCGCGGGGCGTGACGGCCTGCCCGCATGGTGCGAGCTGCTCTACTTCGAGGAGGACCTCGCCATCCAGCAGAACTTCCTGCGCTGGGCGAACCCGAGCCGCGAGTACGTGGTGGGCGTGTACGAGACCCTGCGCGGCTGGGGCGAGCGGTTGCAGGCGCGCGACCTGGACGACCTGCGCATTGAGCTGCTCGTCAAGGAGCGACGCGACAACCGGGTCGGCATCAGCCTCAAGTGGTTCGAGGTGCTCGGCATCACGTCGGGGTCGTTCGAGACCCACGACCTCGAGCTCGTGCGCGAGCTCGACCTGGACGAGCTCCCCGAATCGGTCGGGAGCGAGGACAAGCTAGAGAACGACCTGCGCGCGCTGCTCGGCATGGCCCACTTCGCGCGTGAGTTCGACCTGCCCCGGCGCGAGCTGCTCGCGCGGCACTTCGCGCTGTCGACAGAGGGCCTGGCCTTCGGCTGCGACAACAGCGAGGACGCCGCAGCGTGGCGCGCAGAGCACTGCACGCAGCGCCCGGCGGCGCAGGCCGCGGATGTCCCGGCCAGGGACGACGAGCCCCGTGGCGACGCAGCGTTCGAGCGCGGGGACTGGGTGCAGATCGACGGGCGTCACCTCGGGCAGGTCGTCCGCGTCGAGGGCAAGGGCAGCCGGATCAAGCTCGTGGTCGAGAGCGTGGGCGACCTGCGCCGGCGCACCGTGGACCCGCGCCGCAAGGACGTGAAGCGCCTCGAGCCGGGGGGCTGATCAGCGCGCCGTGAGCTGCGTGATCAGCGCGGCGGCGAGCTCCTCGGGGTCGGCAGCGCCCGTCTGGACCACGTGGCGCGGGTAGGGGAAGGGGTCGCGCGACGCGAGCAGCCTGTCGTAGAGCTCAGGACTCCGGTCGGCGGCGGGGTGCCGCTGCTCGGTCAGGCGCTCCCGTGCGAGCTCCCGGTCGCAGGTGCATTCGACCCACGTGACGGCGACGCCTCGCGCGGCGGCGAAGGCGGCCACCTCGTGGGCGGTCTCGGCACGGGTGAAGGTGCGGCCGTCGAGGATGCGCACGGCCCGGGGGGCGCCATCGGGGTCGCCGGTGGGTGCGCCGCTGGGCTGGGCCGCGCGCTCGAGCAGCTCGCGGTAGACCTCGTCGTCCTGGGCGTTGGAGTAGGCCACGTCGTCCCCGTGCAGCTCGACCCGCAGGGCGTCCTTGTCGAGCACCTCTGCGCCGAGCCGCGCCGCGAGCGCGCGCGCGAGGGTGGACTTGCCCGTGCCCGGCAGACCCGCGAGGACGATCCAGTGCATGGGCGGCATCGTAAGCGCTAGCGAGCCGTTACCCTCTGCCGATGAACCGCGAGATCACCTTCCGCGTCGTCGTCCTGGGGCTGCTCTTGTCCGTCGTCATGGGGGCCGCGAACGTCTACGTCGGCCTCAAGGTCGGCATGACGGTGTCGGCCTCGATCCCCGCGGCGGCGGTGGCGATGCTCGCGTTCCGGACGATCTTCCGCAGCCGGTCGATCCTGGAGGCGAACCAGGTGCAGACCTGCGCTTCGGCCGGAGAGTCGCTCGCTGCGGGCATCATCTTCACCATGCCCGCGCTGGTGCTGATGGAGTACTGGACGGACTTCCACTTCTGGACGGTCACCGCGATCGCCTTCACCGGCGGCACGCTCGGGATCCTGTTCATGATCCCCATGCGCAAGGTGTTCGTCGTCGACAACGACGAGCTGCCCTACCCCGAAGGGGTGGCCTGCGCCGCGGTGCTCGAGGCCGGAACGAAGGAGGACGCGTCGCCCGCGGGCGTGCGGGCGTTGCTGGTCGGCGGCCTCCTCGGGGGCGTGCTCAAGTTCATCGAGAGCTTCATGCAGCTCGTGCGCGGGAGTCTCGAAGGCGTGATCGACAAGGCCAGCCGAGTCTTCTACTACGGCGGGGACATCTCGCCGATGCTCGTCGCGGTCGGCTTCATCGTGCGCCTCAACGTGGCCATCCTGATCTTCATCGGCGGCGCCATCGGCTGGCTGATCACGATGCCGATGCTGCCGCTGCCCGAGCTGCTCGACGGCAAGGCCGTCACCGGCGCGACGACCGATGTGGCCTGGGCGCTGTGGAAGAGCCACGTGCGCTACGTCGGCGTTGGCGCGATGGTCGTCGGCGGCGTGGCGTCGATCTGGTCGGTGCGCGGCGGCCTGGTGCGCGCCGTCAAGGAGCTCAAGACGGGCATGAGCGGCGGAAACGACCGCCAGGACACGGAGCGCGATCTGCCGTCCAGCGTGCTGCTCATCGCGGGCACCCTCTGCGTGCTGCTGACCGGGGTGATCTACCAGCACTTCACTGGCGACATCAGCTTCACCATCGTCTCGACGCTGGTCATGGTCGTGATGGCCTTCTTCTTCACCGCGGTCGCGAGCTACATCGTCGGGCTGGTCGGGAACTCGAACAGCCCCGTCTCCGGCATGACGATCACCTCCGTCCTGGTCGCCGGCGGCCTGTTCAGCCTGTTCGGCTTCGAGGGCACCAAGGGCATGGTCGCGATCATCGGCGTGGCCGCGGTCGTCTGCTGCGTCGCGAGCACCGCGGGCGACGTCTGCAACGACCTCAAGACGGGCTCGATGGTCGGCGCCTCGCCGCGTCACCAGCAGACGATGCAGCTCATGGGCGTCGCCGTCGCCGCGTTCGTGATGGCGCCGGTCCTCAACTTGATGCACGCGACGGAGGTCATCGGCAGCAAGGCCTTGCCCGCCCCCCAGGCGCAGCTCTTCGAGAGCCTGGCCAAGGGCCTGATGGGCGAAGGTGACCTGCCCTGGGGCGTCGTCGGAATCGGCGCAATCCTGGGCGTGGTCATCCTCGGCATCGACCGCGCGCTCGCAGCCTCTGGCTCCAAGTTCCGCGCGCACCTGATGCCGATCGCCGTCGGGATCTACCTGCCCTTCGGGGTCGCGACGCCGATCGCGCTGGGCGGCCTGATCGCCTACTTCGTCGGGCGCGGCGCCAAGGACGAGGCCGAGGTCGAGCGGCGCATGCACCGCGGCGTCCTGTTCTCATCAGGCATCATCGCGGGTGAGGCGCTGACCAAGATCGTCCTGGCCGGTTTGCTCACCCAGGGCCTCGAGAGCGCCGGCTTCGAGTTCTCCGGGCGAGCCACCTACTACATGACCTGGGTCATCGTGGCGCTGACGCTGATCTCGTTCTGGCACTGGACCAAGCCCAGCGACGAGTAGGTTGCCAGGCGCCGCCGGGAGAGCCCATCTCCCGACGGCGCCTGACCAAGCCTCACGAGGGCTGCTTGGTGATGCGCAGATACGGCTTCACCGTTTCGAACTCGCCGAACTTCTTGCGCGCGTCTTCGTCCGACATCGTCGGCACGACGATCACGTCTTCGCCGCTGCGCCAGTTGACCGGCGTCGCGACCGAGTGCTTGGCGGTGAGCTGCAGGGAGTCGATCACGCGGATCAGCTCGTCGAAGTTGCGGCCGGTCGAGGCCGGGTAGGTGAGGGTCAGCTTGACCGACTTGTCCGGAGCGATCACGAAGACCGAGCGCACCGTGAAGGTCGCGTCGGCTTTCGGGTGGATCATGTCGTAGGCCTCAGCCACCGCGCGATTCGGGTCGGCGATCAACGGGAAGTTCAGGGCGACGCCCTGGGTCTCCTCGATGTCGGCGGACCAGCCCTCGTGGTCCTTGAGGGGGTCGACCGAGAGGCCGATCACCTTCACGCCGCGCTTCTCGAACTCGCCCTTGAGCTTGGCGGCCATGCCGAGCTCGGTGGTGCAGACGGGGGTGTAGTCCTTGGGGTGGCTGAAGAGGACGCCCCAGGAATCTCCGAGCCAGTCGTGGAAGGAAATCTTGCCCTGAGTGGTCTCGGCCGTGAAGTCGGGGGCAGTGTCGCCCAGTCGGATCGCCATGGTAGTGGTGGGGTC
>JAQBVH010000373.1 GCA_027623615.1 Planctomycetota bacterium
CCTCACCGTTCAGGACGCACTAGCGGACCGGGGACATCAACACGCGGTCCCCTTGTTCCAGCCCCTCCAGGATGATCACGCGCTCCCCGTCCGAGGGGCCGAGGGTCACCGGACGTCGCACCTTGCGTTCGCCGTCCATCACTCGAGCGACCGGCCCCAGGCGCTCATCTTGCAAGATCGCCTGGATAGGGACGATCAGGCCCTCGACCTTGCCGAGGTGGATGAGGGCGCCGCAGAACATGCCCGGGCGCAGCCCGACGGGGAGCTCCTCGAGGTCGACGTGGACCCGATACCGCCTCTGGCCTTCGCTTTCCCACCACCAGTTACTGTCGGGGATCAATCCGATGCGAGACACCCTCCCCTTGGCCCGCTCTTCCACGCTGGCCCAGACGACCTCGGTCAGCATCCCGACCGCCAGCTCCGCGATTCGGTCCTCCTCGACGAGGAGCTCGACATGCTGGGCTGCGAGGTCGATGATCTCGACGAGGCGTTGGCCCTCCCGGACCGATTCGCCCGCTTCGATCCATCTGCCGCGTTCGCCCGCTTCGTTCCATCTTCCGCGCGCCATCTGCACGTAGCCGACCGTCCCTGCGCGTGGCGCACGGAGAGTCCCTCTTGCGCAGCGGTCGCGGGCATCGGCGGACCTGGCCTCCATCAAGGCCAGGGCACGGCGGGCGTCCTCGTGGTCTGCCCGGGCCGCGAAGAGGACCGCGTCTGCCTCGCGAGCGCGGCGCGCCGAGCGTCGCTCGACCGACTCGCCCTTGAGCACGAGTAGCTCGAGGCGGCGCTGGAGCAGGCGCACCCGAGGTGCGTTCCCTGCGGCCTCGGCTTCCTCGAGGTCGAGACGGGCCTCCTCGGTCTCCAGCTCGACCATGGCCGCTTCGAGCTCCCCATCGAGGCGCGCCTCCGCGACCCCGCTCTCGGCGATCCCGATCCCGGCCGCCGTGACATCGAGCGAGACCCTGGCCTCCACGAGCTCGACCGCGAGCACCTGGAGCTCCTCCTCGCACACCGAGGTGTCGAGCTCGACCAGGAGGTCCCCTTCCTGGACGAGGCTGCCCTCGGGCACGAGGTGCAGCACGGTCGAGTCGAGCGCGGAGGTGACCCAGGCTGGGTTCGTGGCGACGGCGGAGCCCTCGGCGCCCAGGGTCACGTCGAGCACGCCGCGCGTGACCTCGACCACGACCGGTTCGGGGTCGTCAACCTGAGCAATCAGCGGGCTGGCGATGACGAGGAGAAGGGCAGGCTTGTACATGTGCTGGCCGGCTGGGGACTCGACGGATCGTGCGCCATTCTCGGGCAAGCTGCCGATTCTCCCAACCCTTGCACCCGATTCTCTCTCCCGCGCTCAGGTAGCCTTGACCCGATGATCCCCTTGCTCTTCCCGCTGCTGATGCATGCGCCCGACACTCCCCTGCCCGAGCTGCTCGCGATGGGGGACGGGTCGGAGATCACCTCGGTGGCGCAGTGGTCCGCGCGCCGGGAGGAGCTGCGCGCGCTGTTCGAGGAGCACGTCTATGGGCACGCGCCCGACGCGCCGCGCCTCGAGGCGCGCACCCTGCGCCGCGGGATGGCCCTCGACGGGAAGGCGAGCTTCGACGAGATCGAGCTGAGCTTTGCGGTGCTCGGCGAGGACGCGCACAGCATCCACCTGCTGCTCGTCCTGCCCGCGAGCTCGACCGGACCCGTGCCCGTGTTCCTCGGCCTGAACAAGTGCGGGAATCACACCGCGCTCGCCGAGGCCGTCGTGCGCCAGCTCCCCTGGCGAGAGAAGACCTGCGCGCGCGAGGACTTCGACGACCCTGGCGACCGCGCCAGCACGTGGTGCGTCGACCTCCTGATCGCCCGCGGCTACGGCCTGGCGACCTTCTGCTGTGAGGACCTGGACACCGACCGCCACGAGCCCGGCGACGGGATCCAGACCCACTACCCCGAGCACGACTGGGCCACGATCCGCGCCTGGGCCTGGGGCTTCTCGCGGGCGATCGACCACCTCGTCACCGACGCGCGCGTCGACGCCGAGCGCATCGCCGTCATCGGCCACTCGCGACGCGGCAAGACCGCGCTGCTGGCTGCCGCCTTCGACGAGCGCATCGGCATGGTCGTACCGCACCAGTCGGGCACGGGCGGCTGCGCGCTCTGGCGCGACAACGATCAGGAGACCCTCGAGCGCATCACGCGCGTCTTCCCGCACTGGTTCATCCCGCGCTGCCGCAGCTACGCGGGCAAGGAGGCCGACCTTCCCGTCGATCAACACCAGCTCGTTGCCATGATCGCGCCGCGGCCGGTGCTCGAGACGGTGGGGGCGCAGGACACCTGGGCGAACTTCGACAGCTCGCTGCGTTGCTTGACCGCCGCGTCTGCAGCCTGGGAGCTCTCTGGGCAGGTGGGCTGCGCGGGCCGGATCGGGCCCGAGGACACCATGCCGACGCCGGCGCAGGGCCGCGTCGCTCAGCTCCTGCTCGACAAGCCGCACGTGCTCGACGCGGACTACTGGAGGCGCATCCTCGACTTCGCGGACGTGCAGCTGGGTCGTTAGGAGAGGCCCAGCCTCGTCGCGGCGAGGCGCGCGACAGCGGCGAGTTGGGGTCCCAATGCGGGGCGCTGCGCCCTCGTCGCTGGATGGTGGCTGACGGTGACGATCACGCGCACAATGGCACCATGCCGCCCCAGTTCAGCCCCGCGGACGCCAACCGCACCCTGCCGCTCGTCAGGCGCATCGTCGCGGACATCCTGTCGAAGGGGCGCGAGCTGCAGCGGATCGCGCCCGACCAGAAGAAGCAGGCGGTCGGGGACCGCATGTGGACGCTCGAACACGAGCTGCGCGATCACCTGGTCGAGCTCCAGGGCATCGGCTGCAGTTTCAAGGACTTCCAGATGGGCCTGGTCGACTTCCCTTCCGAGATCGACGGGGAGAAGGTCCTGCTCTGCTGGCGCTCCGACGAGCCGGCGGTGACCTACTACCACGGCTACGCGGACGGCTACGCCGGCCGGCGCGAGATCCCGGCCATGCTGCTCGAGGGCGTGGACGTTTCGTCATCCTGACGCACGCTGCCCAGCCCCGGGTCGCGGGCGCTCCCGGAATTCAGGACAGGAGGCGTACACTCGCATGGGGGAACCTCCCCTGCGTGCGCGCCGTCCCGTACACCTCCCTTCGTCATCCCTAGCAGGAGTCCGGCTTGATCCTCCCCTTCCTCCTCGCGGCCGTCCCGGCCCTCCCCCAGGACGTCCCTCGGCTCACAGCGCCCGCTCAGCACATGGTGCACGTCGAGGTGACGCCCCGCACGCTGCGCCGGCTGACCTCGCTCGACCTGGACGTGGCCAAGCTCGACCTGGTCGCCAGCCACGCCGAGGTGATCGTCACCGAGGAGGAGCTCGCGCAGCTCGCCACGACCGGTCTGAACCATCAGGTCGTGATCCGGGACCTGGCGACCTACTACGCCGAGCGCCTCGCCTCCGACCCGGGCTCCGGCCCCGCGGCCGGCAGCTACGGCGGCTGGCTCAGCCCGCCCTTCGGCAACGGCGGGATGGGGGGCTACTACACCCTCAACCAGATCGGGAGCGTGCTCGACCAGATGCGCGCCAGCTACCCGAACCTGATCTCGGCCAAGCAGAGCATGGGCAACTCGCTCGAGGGTCGCCCGATCTGGTGGGTGCGCATCTCCGACAACCCGGACACGGACGAGAACGAGCCCGAGGTGCGCTTCGACTCCCTGCACCACGCGCGCGAGCCCCAGGGCATGCAGTGCAACCTGTGGTTCATGCTCTACCTGCTCGAGGAGTACGGCAGTGATCCGCTGGCGACCTACCTGGTCGACAACCGCGAGATCTACTGCGTGCCCTGCGTGAACCCGGACGGGTACGAGTACAACCGCCAGCAGAACCCCGGCGGCGGCGGCCTGTGGCGCAAGAACCGGCGCAACAACGGCGGCGGCTCCTTCGGCGTCGACCTCAACCGCAACTACCCCTACAACTGGGGCTACGACAACAACGGCTCCTCGAGCAACCCGGACTCGGAGACCTACCGCGGCGCGAGCGCGGCGAGTGAGCCCGAGATCCAGGCGATGACGGCCTTCATCTCCGCGCGCGACTTCGAGACCGCCCTGTCGATCCACACCTATGGGAACTACTGGCTCGCGCCGTGGGGTTTCGACGAGCAGTACCCGGGGAACTGGAACCACTACGACGAGGTCGGCGCCCTCGTGACGGCCGTCAACGGCTACGAGCACGGCCCGGGTTCGATCGTCCTGTACGAAGCCAACGGCGTCACGTTCGACTACGACCACGGTCAGCACGGCACGTTGTCGTGGACGCCGGAGATCGGCAGCTCGAACGACGGCTTCTGGCCGAGCCAGAGCCGCATCATCTCCCTGGCCCAGGACAACGAGCTGGCCTTCATCCGTACGGCCCTGGCGGGTGGACCCTGGATCGTCGGTGAGTCCCTCTCGGTCGTCGACGTCGGTGACGGCGACGGGGACTTCGAGGTGAACGAGCCGGTCGAGCTCACCGCCATGCTGCGCAACAGCGGCACGGTCGAGGCGTCGACCGTCGACCTCACGCTGACCTCGAGCAGCCCCTGGCTGTCCATCACCCAGCCGAACGCCTCGGCGGGCCCGATCTCGAGCTTCTCGAGCGGCGCGAACGCCCTGCCGCTGGCGATGGGGATCCTGCCG
>JAQBVH010000374.1 GCA_027623615.1 Planctomycetota bacterium
TCCTTGCGAAGGCCCACCTCGTCCCCAGGGCCCGCCTCGATCACCTCGCAGGCCAGCTCCGATCGATCGAGTCGCCGCCAGACCTCGAGCAGCGCCTGGAAGTCGTCCACGTTCTCGCGCGGCACCACGTAGCGCGGCGGCGCTGCGCCCAGCAGCCCGCGCCGCGCGAGGTGGTGGGCCACCGAGCCCATGTGATCGGTGTGGGCGTGGGTGAACAGCACCGTGTGGCAACTCACCGTCGAGTTGCGGCAGCGACCCAGGTCGAACGCGAGCTTCCACTGCGGCAGCTCGAGGCATGTCTCCAGACCGCCCACCGAGACGCCGCCTACCTCGAGCCCGTCGAGCTTCACGCCGCGCGACCGCCGATCTTGCGCAGGATGACCTCGAAGGGCCCCTGGGAGAAGCGCCTGCGCCAGCGGTGCGCGCCCCACAGGCACAGGTACGAGAACCCCGCCCACCAGGCGAAGACCTGGCTCCGGGTCAGACATCCGAGCTGATACCACACGTCGAAGGGACCGATGCCCACGACCACGTGCACCAGGTAGATCGTCAGGGCCAGCTGGCCCGTGTGCACGAGCACCCGCACGGCGAGGCTCGCGGGGCGCCGCTCGGCCACCTTGCACGAGTACCCGATCAGCGCCGTGGCCCAGGCCGCGGCCGAGAGAACGAACAGGGGCACCGGCGGCTTGGGGGCCGTGTCGAACAGCTGAGCGGTCGCGTCCTCGACCCCGCCGAGAGAACGCACGAGGACGTAGGAGAGCACCTCGATCGCAACGGCCAACGCGAGCGCCTTCCCCGCGAGGTCACGTACATGGCCCGAGTCCGCTTGCAGTCGACGTCCCAGCCACATGCCCCACAACACGAACGCCATCCACGGCGTCAGCGGGAAGAACCCATTGAAGAACAGGTGCCGCAGGTGCCCGGCCTGGGTCCACAGGTCCGTGTACTCGAGGTAGTCGAGCACCCAACCCTCCTGGAAGTCCCAACCCGACTGCAGGAACGCCACCGTCGGAATCAGGCACAGGCCGGCGAGGACCAGCAGCCAACGATCCGCCAGGTAGAGGCACGGGATCGCCAGCAGGAAGTAGTAACCGTAGAAGTGCAGGATGTCCTCCTCCCAGGCGAGCGCCAGGAAGGAGTACCCGAGCGCGAACAGCACGAGCGCGCGGCGCACGAGCACCCACGGGCTCTCGCCCAGACCACGGCCGGCAATGAAGGTCGTGCCGATGCCCGCGAGCACGACGAACAGCGCACTCGCACGTCCCGCGGGGAGCTGCAGGAAGCGCTCGAACCAGATCGATCCGGTCTGGTTCGAGAGCACCCCCTCGAAGTCCACGGCGACCATGCCGATGATCGCCAGGGCGCGCGCGACGTCGAGGCCGAGGATGCGGGCAGGCTGAGGCACCTAGCCTCCGAGAGCAGCGCGAATGCGCTCGAGGAGCGCGGGGGAACGCCACTGCGCGAGGGCCTCGCCGCGCCACTGGGCGACCTCGGCCGCGCTGGGCCGGAGGGGTTCGCGCAGCTGGGCCTTGATGTAGCGATAGGCGTCGGCCGGGAAGGACGCCAGGCGTTCGATCTCGGCGCGAGCAACCATCGACGGGTCGACCTCGACCCGGTCGAGCAGCCCGACGGCCAGGGCAGCCTGCGGCGCGAAGAGCTCGGCGCCGAGGATGACCCGCGTCGCATGCTGGGCGCCGAGCCGGGTCTCCATGATGCGCAGGGCGTTGGGCGGATAGCAGGCCCCGAGGGCCAGCTCGTTGACCCCGATGCGCACGTCCGCGCGGTCCGTGCCGATGCGCAGGTCGCAAGCCTGGAGCACCACGGCTCCGCCGGCGATCGCGTGCCCTTCGACGCAGGCGACGACCGGCCCCGGGTGGTGCCACAGGGCGCCGAAGAAGGCGTCGGCGCGCACGAGGAACGCCTCGAGCTCGTCGGCGCTCAGGGTCGGTAGGAACTTGAGGTTCAGGCCGGCGCAGAAGGCCTTCTCCGTCCCGCGCAACAGGATCGGACCACCGCCCGCGCCGCGCAGGGCCGCCTCCGCCACGTCGAGGAAGTCGTGGTCGATCGCGTTGCGCGCGGGGAGGTCGAGGTGGATCTCGGTGAAGGTCATGCCAGCGGAAAGCACTCGGGGTACTTCAGACCCGTACCCGTGTTGAAGAGGACGATACGCTCGTCGGCGCGCACGTCGCCACGCTCGAGCAGAATCGGCAGGGCAGCCACCAGGGCGCCGGCTTCGGGCGCGAAGAACATGCCCTCCTCCCGCGAGACACGAACGGTGCCGGCGATCAAGGCCTCGTCGGGCACGGCGACGGCGGTTCCTCCGCTCTCCCTGAGGACGCGCAGCATCCAGCGATCGCCGATCGGGGTCGGCACACGCAGCCCGGAGGCGACTGTGTGCGGATCGCTGGGCACGCTGGCCACGTCGGCGCCGGCGTCCCAGGCGTCGACCATCGGCGCGCAACCCGCGGCCTGGACGACGACCATCCGCGGCAGCTGCACGTCCTCGGGCAACCAACCCAGGGCGATCATCTCCTCGAAGGCCTTCCACATCCCGACCAGCCCCGTGCCGCCGCCGGTCGGATAGAGGATCACGTCGGGCAAGGTCCACTCGAGGTCGAGGGCCAATTCATACCCCATCGTCTTCTTTCCCTCGACGCGGTAGGGCTCCTTGAGGGTGGACAGGTCGAACCAGCCCTCGGCTTCCTTGCGCGCGCCGATCCACTTGCCGCAGTCGGCGATCGTCCCGTCGATCAGCTCGACCCGCGCGCCGTGCAGCTCGGCCTCGAGCCGGTTCGCGGCCGGGACGTCCGTGGGCATGGCGAGCTGCACGGGCAGGCCAGCCCGCGCACCGTAGGCAGCCAGGGCCCCGCCCGCGTTGCCGGCGGAGGGCACCGCGAGCGCCCGGGCACCGAGCGCCTTGGCCATCGACACCGCGACCGCCATCCCGCGCGCCTTGAACGACCCGGTCGGGTTCTGCCCCTCGTCCTTGGCCCACAGGTCGGTGAGACCGAGCGAACTTCCCAGGCGCGGGAGCTTCAGCAGGGGCGTCCCGCCCTCGCCCAGGTCGACCGCCTGGGTCGGATCGGCCAAGGGCAGCAACTCCGCGAGCGACCAGAGCCTGCGCGGACGCGCCGCGTAGGCCTCACGGCTGAGAGCGCGCCCCGCGGCCTCCAGGTCGTAGCGCGCGAACAGAGGCCGCCCGGTCTTGGGGCAGAGCGTCGCCAACCCGTCCGCGGGGTAGCACAGGGCCGAATCCTCGGTGCTCTCGAGGTGGGTGAGGAACATGGGGCCGGATTCTACGGTCGTGTTCGGAGGGCGTCCGTTTTGTGCTTCGATCCCGGCACTCCGGGTCCCTAGAATTCGGCCGTCGATGTTCTTCAAGCGCAAGAAGAAGCAGGCAGGGGAAGACCGGTCCGACCTGCGCCGCCATTACCGGCGCGCGCCGGGGAAGAAGCACGCCCTCAGCGCGAAGCTGCGCTGTGAGAATCAGGATCCTGTAGCGGGCGAGCTGATCGACCTGTCGGCGGGCGGGGCGGGGGTGCTCTTCACGGGCGATCGGGATCCGAACCTCGACCCGAAGCAGCCGGTGCAGCTCAGCTTCACCTCCCTCGTCCACGGCGGTGAGGTCGTGGTCGACGCCCTGGTGACCAGCGGCCGTGACGCCGAGGAGGGTGGCCGCCGCTACGGCTTCCAGTTCGAGGACGCCGAGGGGCTCTTCCGCCAGCTCGACACCTACTACTTCAAGTTCTTCAACCGGCGGCGCGCGATGCGCGTGCGGCCGGAGCTCGGCAAGAAGCTCCGCGCGACCCTGGCCTTTGGTCCGGGTGCCATGGACGTCTCCCTCACCAACTTCTCGGCCGACGGCTTCGGCATCGCCATGACGCCCGAGAAGGCCGGCATGCTCGAGGGGGTCGAGGAGGTGACCTGCACCTTCAAGCTGCCCAAGCTCGAGGAGCCGATCTGCTGGCCAGCGCGCGCTGTGCACCTCACACCGCTGGCCAGCGGCGTCCTCTTCGGTGCCGTGTTCCTGATCTCCGACGAGGAGGCCATGGGGCCCAACCGTCAAGCGCTCGTCGACTACTGCGCAGGTCGCGCGGCTGAGATGGCGCTCTGGGATCAGCACGCGGAGTGACCGTGGGCTCCACGCGCCTGGTCGACGCGAGTACGGGTGAGGACGCCCCCGAGGGCTCGGATCCTTTCGCCCCGGACGAGGGGCGGCTGGTCGACCTGGTGCACGACGGTGCGCGCCTGGCACGCGACGTGGTCGACGCCCGGGGGAGGGGCGGGGTGTGGCGCTTCCGCGAACTTGTCGATCCCCTGATGCCGATCGGCGCGGAGGTCAGCTTGGACGAGGGAGACACGCCCTTGCTCGACTGTCCCGACCTCGCCCGGTACGCGGGTGTGGACTCCCTGGCGATCAAGCACGAGGGTCGCAACCCGACCGGCTCCTTCAAGGACCGCGGCATGACGGTCGCCGTGTCCCGCGCGAAGCTGCGCGGCGCGCAGGTCCTCGCCTGCGCCTCGACCGGCAACACCGCGGCGAGTCTCGCGGCGTACGCGGCGCGCGCCGGCCTGCGCGCGGCGATCGTCGTCCCCGCGAACGCGACGGCGAGCGGCAAGCTCAGCCAGGCGGTGGCCCACGGCGCACGCACGGTGCGGGTCGAGGGTG
>JAQBVH010000375.1 GCA_027623615.1 Planctomycetota bacterium
CGACACGCGAGCGGGCGAGGAGCTCGGGCGGATCTGGCGCGTGGTGCGCGACGACGACCCGCTCCGGGCGCGGCGCGAGAACGGGGTGACGCGCGACCTCGCGGAGCAGACCGGCGCGAGGACCACGACGCCCGCCGTGGGGCCGGGCGCCCTCACCCTCGACGGTTCCGCCGACCCCTACGAGCGCTTCGTCGTGCTCGCGCGCGCCCTCGGCGACCTGAACGGGCTCTCCCGGGACCAGGTCCTCGCGCTGCGCGAGGACCCCTCCTTCTTGGTGGCTGCACACCGTCGCATGCACGACGCGGGCGGCGTCAAAGCAGCAACTGCCGAGTTGATCGACACGGCGGCGGACTGGCAGAGGCTTGGCATGGAGCTCTCGGACTCCGCTGCCCTCCCCTTCGTCGGGATCCTCGGCTGTGAGCTGGCGTTCCTCGAAGGCGAGCGAGACCTCGTGCGCAGACTGCTGCTCCCGACCGGTGTGCCCGACCTGCGCCGAGCTGTCCTCGAGCGCGCGCTCCAGGTCGCGGCCTTCCGCGACCTGGTCGAGGAAGCACGCGCGTGGCTGCCGCCGGCGGACCTTGCGCTGCTGGAGCCCGTGGCGGTCGTCCCGGCACCGACCCCGGACGAGGTGCAAGCCGAGCGCCGGCGCCTCGACGGTGTCGCCGCTCTCTTCGGGAACGCGTCGCGCGGACGCGCGCATTTCGAGGCCAAGTGCGCGACCTGCCATCGCCTCGACGACGTCGGCGAGGTCGTGGGGTCCGACCTCGCGGCGCTGACCGACACCTCGACCGACGTGCTCCTGACCGCGCTGCTCGAGCCCAGTCGCGACCTCTACCCGCAGTTCCAGGACTACGCCCTGCGCACGACCGATGGCCGCGTGTTCGGCGGGATGTTTCAGGACGAGGGTCCGTCCTTCGTGCGTCTGCGCGGCGTCGATGGCCAGGTCCATACCGCGGCGCGCAGCGAGATCGACGCGCTCGTCGCGACCGGACGCTCGTTCATGCCCGCGGGCCTCGTGGCCGACCTCACACCCCAGGAGGTCGCGGACCTCCTCGCCTTCGTGCGCGCGCCGCGCACTCCGCCCAAGCAACTGCCCGGCAACGAGCCCGCGCCGGTGCGGCGGGACGCGCACGGTCAGTGGCACATGACCGCAAGTGCCGCGGCCGTGTACGGACCCGAGCTGATCTACGAGCAGCCGACCCGCAACCTGGGCTACTGGCACTCCGCCCAGGACCATGCGACCTGGCAGGTCCTGGTGCCCGAGGAGGTCACGGTCGACGTGTGGGTGGAGTTCGCCTGCGCGGACAGCTCCGCCGGTGGAACGTGGCTGCTCGAGGGTGCGGGACAGGTGCTGCGCGGCGAGGTCCCCGGCACGGGACCGGACTGGTCGCGCTACGTGCGCGCCCGGGTCGGACGGCTGACGCTCCCTGCGGGCGAGCAGCGCTTCGTGTGCCGCGCGGAGGAAGACCCGCCGCGCTCGCTCCTCGACCTGCGCCGGTTCAGCTTCGTGCCGCCGGGCGAGGAACCAGGGGACGAGTAGGGCTGCGTCAGCCCTGGAGCTCGGCCCAGAGGGCGTCCGTGCGCTCCCGCTCCGCCTTCCCGAGGCCGCGCGTGGTCTCCAGCAGCGCGCGCACGCGCACGAGGTGCTCGCGCGCCTCGTCGCCACGTCCGTCGTCGATCAGCACGCGCGCGAGGGTCAAGCGCACCATCGCCTCCGCCTCGCCGGGTTCGTCGAGCTCGGCCAGCGCTGCTTCGAGGAAGGGCACGGCTGCGGCGTTGTCAGTGACGAGCTGCTCGAACAGGTTTGCGACGTACTTGGCCTGTGCGTGGGCGCTCCAGCCGACGGAGGCCTCCTCCTCCGCCTCGAGCCGGCCCTCCGCTTCGCCGACGACCGACATCGACAGGAGCAGGATCAGGGAGGTCAACGCGACGACCGGCCAGCGGTTGCGTGTCACGAAGCGGCCGAGCAGGTACCCGGGCGTCGGCCGCCGCGCTGCGACCGGCAGGCCCTCGAGGAAGGCGCGCACGTCGTCGGCCATGCGGTCGGCGGAGGGGTAGCGCTGCGAGGGTGCCTCCGCAGTCGCGCGGTCGAGCACGCAGCGCAGGTCACGCGGGAGGTCCGCGCCCCAGGCCTCGCGGAAGAGCTGGCCGATCGAGTAGAGGTCGCTGACCGTGGTCACGCCGCGGCCGGACCAGGCCTCGGGGCTGGCGTACTCGGGGGTCAAGGGCGCCCGCTCCGACACCGCGCCGTCCCGGTCGTCGAGCACGCTCGCGACCCCGAAGTCGAGCAGCTTCGGCGTCCCCTGGCCCGTGACGAGCAGGTTCGACGGCTTGAGGTCGCGGTGCACGACGAGTTGCTGGTGGGCGTATTGCAGGGCGGACAGCACCTCGATGGAGAGGCGCAGACGCGCCTTGAGGTCGACGCCCGCGCACCAGTCCGTGAGCGGCACGCCGTCGATGAACTCCATGACGAGGTACGGCCGGCCGTCCGGCAGGGTGCCGGCGTCGAGGAAGGTGACGATGTGCTCGTGCTCGAGGGAGGCGAGCATCGCGCGCTCGTCCTGGAAGCGCCGCAGCAGGTCCTCGGCGTGGTGCCCGCGCCGCAGCACCTTGATCGCGACGCGGCGCGCGATGCCCTCGCTCGTGCGCGTCGCGCGGTAGACGTGGCCCATGCCGCCGCTCGAGAGGTGCTCCTCGACGACGTAGGCGTCGAAGGTCTGGCCGACGAGCTCGCCGACGCGCTCGTCCTCGCCGAGGACCTGGGCCAGCTCGTCCGCCCCGCGCTCGAAGGCGGGGTGGGCGTCGGCGTCGGCGGCCAGCAGCGCGCGCAGCTGGCGAGCGACGTCGGGGTCCAAGCTCGTGAGACGCGCCTCGCGCTCTGCCGCGGCGAGGTCGTGCAGCTCGGCGAAGTGGGCCTCGAGTTCTTGCCAGCTCATGCCTCGTCCTCCGTCATGTGGTGTTGCAGCCAAGCGCGCGCGAAGCGCCAGCGACGCTTGACGGTGCGCTCGGAGAGTCCTGTCGCCTCGGCCACCTCGCGCACCTCGAGCCCGCCGTAGAAGCGCAGGAGCACGATGCGGGCCAGGTCCGGATCGAGCGCCTCGAGCTCCTCGAGCGACGCGTCCAGGTCGAGGGCGAAGTCGGGCAGCGTGGTGGGGGCAGAGCGGCCGGAGAGGGTCGTCCGTCCGCCTGCGGGGTGCCGCTTCGCGCTACGCCGGCGGCGCGCGTGGTCGGTCAGGATGCGGCGCATCGCCTGGGCAGCCAGCCCGAGGAACGCGCCGCGGTCGAGCTCGGCGGCGTTGCGGCTGGCGCGCAGCCGCAGCCAAGCTTCGTGGACCAGGCCGGTGGCCTCGAGGGTATGCGCGCCTCGCTCACCCGCCATCAGGGCGCTGGCGAGGCGGCGCACCTCGTCGTAGACCTCCGGATCCCAGGGCTCTCGATCGGCTTCGGGCGGCGGCGCGTCCATGTCAGGTCCTTCCAAGAGCGCAAGACTCGGGCGGTAGGGGCCAGGAAAGCGGATGCCTGCATTTGTGGCCCCCAGTCTGGCGCCTCCGCGCTCTGCGGGTAACTGTGAGGATGACCATGATCACGACCCGCCGCGAGACCCTGCGTTCGATTGCCGCGCTTCTGTTCCTGCCCTCAGGGCTGGCCATGGGGACGCGGGTCTCCAGCGGGAGTTTCCTCGACGCCGTGCGCAGCGGAGACCTGGGCTCGGTACGAGCTCTGTTGTCGATGGACCCGACCCTCGCGCAGGCCAAGGACGGCGTGGGCCGTTCGGCGTTCGTGCTCGCGCACCTGCGTGGGCATGTCGCGATCGCGGAAACCGTGCGCGCGACGGGCCTCGAGCTCGACCTGGTCGAGTCCGCGTTCGCCGAGGACTGGGAGCGCATGGAGGCGCTCGCGAAGGAGCACCCGGCGCAGCTCCACGCGCTGCATCCAGTCGGCGGGACGCCGCTGTATGCCCATGCGCAGGTGGGCAGCGTGAGCCTGTGGCGCCTGCGCAACCTGGGTTGCTTGCCCGACGAGGTGCCGGCGGGCGGCACGGGTTTCACTCCGGCGCGCGGCGCGGTCGACAGCTTCTTCGAGAGCTGGGCACGCATCACCTTGACGGACCTGCTCAGCAACGGCTCCGACCCGAACGCGCGTCAGCAGGGCGGCGACAGCGTGCTGCACGGTGCCGTGCGCCGACGCAGTGGCTTGCTGGTGACGCTCGCGATCCGCAAGGGTGCGCAGGTGGACGCGCAGGACGACGCGGGGCGCACGCCCCTCGACCTCGCCGTCGAGCTCGGGTGGGAGGCGGGCCAGCGGCTTCTGGAAGGGCACGCGGAGCTCGTGCGCGACAACCGTTCCTCGCGCCTCGCCCGCGACGCGAACCGCGAGCTGATCGAACCCGAGGACTTGAGCGACGTGGATTGGCGCGCGCAGGCGGAGGTCACGGGCAACTCCCACTTCAACCTGTCCAAGGTCAAGGAGCTGCTGGCGGGGGACCGGCGCCTCGTCTGGTCACGTTCTCCCGAGGACGAGCTCGCGATCGAGGCCTGCGGTCACACGGGCAACCGTCCGATCATCCAGCTGCACCTCGACCACGGCGCGCCGCTGTCGTTGCCGACCGCGGTGTCCCTGGGCGACATGGAGACCGTGCGCTGGTGGCTCGAGCGCGACCCGACCCTCG
>JAQBVH010000376.1 GCA_027623615.1 Planctomycetota bacterium
CCGCGGCGGTCTGGGGCACGGGCGGGTTGTAGGCGAAGTCATCGAACGCGATCCCTTCAGCGTCCTCCTCGAGGCTGCCCGCGAGGGCGGTCGTGAAGAACGCGGCGTGGGTCGCCAGGTCGGTCGGGTAGAGCTCGAGGTGCTCCCGCAGCCGCCGCTCGACGGCCGCGCGGGCGGCAGGCAGCCGCTCGGCGAGCAGGATCTGCTCCATCACGTTCAGCTCGGAGAACGCCCAAGGCTCGAGGTAGCCGGCGAGGTCGGCCTCGAGCAGGTAGTCGTCGAGGAACTCCCGGTGGATCTTGTTGCCCAGGAACGGCCTGACCACCGCGCTGAAGAAGGCCGGGGCCTTCCTGGCCAGGAACAGGTTCAGCTCGTGGCAGGCGTTCTGGCTGTAGTGCTCCTGCTTGGACTCGGCGTCCAGGCCCGGCCACTCGAGGAGGAAGGCGAACTCACCGAGCTCGCCCTGCCAGTCCTGACCCTTGAAGTACCCGTAGATGTCCTCGAAGGTGTCATAGACCTCGACCTGGCCCGCGTCCTCCTGGGACAGCTCGGCGGCCTCGCCGGTGTTCAGGAAGTCGATCGCCCGGCGCTGGATCAAGTGACGCTGCGCGTCGAAACCGGCGGCGAGGCGCTGGTCACGCGGCGTGAAGGACGTCCAGGGCAGCGCGGCCTCGGCGCGCACGAGCTCGTCCCTGTCGACGGCCAGGACCTGGACGTGCTGACCGCTGCCCAGGGCGCTGAGGGGCACGCGCACCGTGCCGTCGGCACCAGGGCGCAGGTTCGTGACCCAGCGCGATGCGCTGGGCAGGAAGTCCAGGTTGGCGAAGGCGCTGGGGTGCTGGCCAGCGTCGGACTCGCTTGATCCCGCGCCGCCGGCGGCCTTCAGGTTGCGCTTGCCTCCGAAGCGGCCGCCGTAGGCGCCGCCCGCGCCGCCACCGATCCCGATGACCGAGTTCCAGATGTCCACGGCCCACGGGTTGAGCAGCAGTCCCGGCCGCTCGAGCATGTTGCCCGGATAGGTCTCGGCGAAGCGGCGCTCGAGCACGTAACGGTACTCGTCGCTGATCGCACGACCTGAGAAGTAGGCCGAGTTGGCCTGGTCGACCCACTCGGCGCCCAGGTCGCTGCGGCGCGCGAGGTCGAGGCGGCGCATCGCGTCGTAGGCCGGCTGGTAGCGGTTGGCCACCACGTGCACGCGCGTGCCCTCACCCACGCCGAAGACCGGGATCACGAGCTCATCCCCAACGACGACGGGCGCGCCGACGCGCAGGAGCGAGCTCGCGGTCGCCTCGAGCCAGCGATCGCGGCCATGGATCCACGCTCCCGTGCGCGCGCCATCGGTCACGCGCACGTCGATCGTGGCCCGGTCCCCTGCCAGGTGCAGCTCGTAGTCGCCTGCCGGCAAGCCGTGCAGGGCGATCAGTCCGTCCTCGAAGCGCACGTGGGCGAAGCGGTCGTGGGCATAGGCTCCACCCGTCAACTCGAGCAGGGACACCTCGTCGCGGCTCAAGCGCTCCAGGCCCTGGGGCGCGGGGACCTCGATCGGGTCCCCCGTCGCAGCGTGCAGGCTGCGCGGGTAGCGCCGCGACTCGCGCGCCAGGCGCCAGCCCAGCTCGCCCTCCGACCGGTTCACGCAGCGCAGCGAGGTGATGCCCTCGAGCTCACCCAGGGCAACGCGACCGGCGGCGTCCGAGCGCAGCTGGACCGAGACCTCGTCGCGGAAGTCCGCGTGGCTCAGCTCGAGGTCGACGACGACGCCCGCGCGCAGCTCACCGTTCTTGCCACGCACCTCGACGAACCAACCGCGCGCGTCGCGCCCGAGCAGGGGGCTGTGCGTCGCGGCGGTGCGGTCCATGCCGTTGACCTCGAAGACCTCGCTGCCGGTGGACAGGGACGTGTAGCCTTCTCCGTCGAGCCGCTCGACGCGTCCGGTCAGGCGCGCGGAGAGCTGCACGGTCCCGCTCGGGATGCGCACGCTCTGGATCCACTCCCGGTCCGAGCGCAGCTCGAGGTCGCGCACCTCGAGGCTCGAGACGACTCCGTCGGCGCGCCTGGCGCTCACCTCGAGCACCGGGTCCTCGAGCACGCTCAGGCTGATCGGCTGCTGGCCGAGGGAGAGACGCGGCCGGACGAGGAGCATGGCCTCGTTGCCGGTCAGGAGCGCCTCGCGGTCGCAGAGCATGCCGGCCTCGAGCGCATAGCGCTCGCTCTGGTGCTCGAAGCTCTCGCGGCTGCAGCGCTCCCCCGCCGTGAGGATGACCTCGCGCGTGCCGGGGTCCGAGGTGAAGGGCACGAAGATCTCGCCGTGCTCGTCGGCCTCGTAGGCGCGCGCACCGAACCAGAGGCTGGCGCCGGCCTGCGGCGCGCCGGTCTCGTCGAAGACCTCGAAGGCGTGACCCGCGGCGCTCACGCGCTCGCGCAGCTGCAGGCGCCCCTTGTGGATGATGGCGCGGCTCGAGGTGCCTCCTCCGATCAGCTCGATCACGTACACCCCCGGCCGGTCCAGCTCGGGGAAGGCGAACGAGCGGCGCACGCGGCGCAGCGGGCTGTCCTCGTAGGTGTAGGTCGTCTCCTGCCCCGCGACGAGTCCGTCGAGGGGAATGTTCGAGGCGACCTCCTGGCCCGTGGCGCGGTAGTAGCCGAAGGCGTCGATCTCGAAGACCTTGACCAGCAAGGTGTCGACGTTCTTGAGGTCGACGTCGACGCGCACCTCGTCGGAGACCGCGTAGCGGGTCGGCTGGGTCTTCGCGAAGCGAATCTCGACGCGGCGACGCAGGGCCTCGTAGGCTGCAGGGTCATCGAGCAGGGAATACCAGCGCTCCATGTCCCCCTGGCCGAGCAGGATCTTCGTCTCGGCGAAAACCCGCGTCAGCAGCTCGTCCTGCACGTAGGGCGCGTAGGTCTCGTAGGTCGACTCGGACGCGAAGAACGCCTCGAGGTAGTCGCGCAGGAGCTGCTCCTCGCTACCCACTGCGCCGAGCAGGGTCGGGTGCTGCCCCGAGCCCTGGATGACCTGCTCACCGGCGAAGCCCTTGGCGTGGTCCGGGTTGCACCAGCTCGCCGTGCGCGGCAGGCGCACCCAGGCGAGGAAGCGCTGGCGGCTCGGCGTGCCCTGTGCCAGGTCGTGCACCAGGTAGTGGTGCAGCACGTGGGCCTTGAACGGGTTGTGGACCGGGTCGAGCCGGTTCGCGAAGACGAGCAGCCGATCGAGGTAGCCCTCGCGCGCCGCCGCATCCTCGCGCCACTGCACGTCGGGGTTCGGCGCCAGGCGCGTGACGTAGGCTTCGCGGAAGGCGTCCACGTTGAGGAGCGTGGGGTCGAGCGCCGCGCACGCGTCGAGCTGGTCGAGCAGCAGCCGCCTGTGGATCTCGAGGGACCCGAAGCCCTTGCTGTTGCGCGTGCCGAGGTCGCGCACGACCAGCTCGGGCAGGCGCGCCAGGTCGGGGCGCTGCAGGCGCTCGAGCAGCTCGCGCAGCTGCCGGTCGGAGAGCTTCTGGCTCGCGAGGCCGCGCAACATCGAGTCGGAGAAGCCCTGCAGGCGGTCGCGGTGCCGCTGGAGCGCACGGGCGGTGAGGGTGTCGATCGCGATCAGGCCCGGGTCGAGGGCCGAGGCCAGCTGCGCCTCCGCGTCGGGGATCTCGCGCTCGTGATCGAAGCGCAGCCCCAGCTCGCGCACGAGGTAGTCGTAGGTGGTGTCCGGGTCCTCCCCCGCGGCCAGGAGCGCCTGGCGGTGCTCGATCTCGGTCACCTGGGTGCCGCCACCGTGGCGCCGCTTCCAGGTGCGTAGGATCCTCTCGACCGCGTCGAGGTCGCCCGCGTGCTGCCGCTCGAGGCAGGTGAAGTAGTAGGCCTCTTCGGTCCCCGGCACGAGCTTCTCGAGCACCTTGGCGCGGTCCTCCGCGAGCACGAACTCCTCCAGGAACCCGATGCGGTCGTCCTGGCCAGTTGCGGGGGCCGCGAGGGGGGCGATGACTGCGAGGAGGGGCAGGAGGGAGAGGCTTCGCATGGTGGGTACGGCTGGCGTGACTGTCCGGGGACGCGGCTCCGAACGGAGGGGACGTCCAGGGGTTCATCGGTCGCGGGCGGGGTATCCTCGCGTCCCGGCACGGATCGCCGGGCAGGGGGCGCCAGTGGGGCGTCCCGGAACCCGAACGGTCCCGCACGTACCGTCCTTGGTCCGATCCGGAGGAACCATGTCGCGCCTCACTCGCAGCCTCGCCTGCCTGACCCTGACCGCCCCGGCACTGACCCAGGGCCTGGCCCACGTGCGCTTTCCGGAGGGGGCGCTGAGCGGGCCCGTGAACGGGCGGGTGCTGCTGCTGTTCTCGGCCGACCCGGACATCGAGCCGCGCTTCGGCGTCCGCGGCGGCCTCGGCACCTGCCAGGTGTTCGGCATCGACGTCGAGGACTGGCAGGCCGGCGCGCCGGTCGAGATCGGCGCGGGCGTCTTCGGCTACCCGGTCGAGGACTACGCCGACCTACCGCCGGGCAAGTACACGGTGCAGGCGGTCTTTCACCGCTACGAGACGTTCACCCCCGCCCACGGGCACACGCTCCTGCTGCCGATGGATCGGGGCGAAGGGCAACACTGGAACCGCGCGCCGGGCAACCTCTACTCGACGCCTCAGCCGATCGACTTCAATCCGCGCCTACGCTCGATCC
>JAQBVH010000377.1 GCA_027623615.1 Planctomycetota bacterium
GGCCATGCCTCGGGCCTCGAGCGGGTCCTCGATGCGCTGCCCCGCCGAGAGGCGCGCACGCCAGAACAGGCTCCAAGCCCAGAGCCCCAACAGCAATCCGCCGAAGATCCCGACCAGCGCCCCCGCGGGCGTGCGCAGGCGTCGCCCGAGGCGACGCCACCAGGCCCGCCACTTGAGCCGGTTCAGGGTCCTGAGGGCAGCCGGCAGCATTCAGGCGTCGCCGTCCGCGCCGGACCCGGTCGCGTGGAGAAAGATCTCCTCGAGGCTACCGTCGGAATCGGGCGCCAGATCGGCGCGGGCCTCGGCCAGGGTGCCGGTGAACACGGCGCGACCCCGGTGCAGAATCAGCAGGCGGTCGGCCAGGGCCTCGATCAGCTCGAGCAGGTGCGACGAGAGGATCACCCCCACTCCCGTTCTGGCCAGGTCGTGGATCGCCTGGCGCGCGGCCCGGATCCCGCGCGGGTCGAGACCGGAGAGGGGCTCGTCGAGCAGCACGAGCTGCGGCTCGGACAGCCAGGCGCAGGAGAAGGCCAGCTTCTGACGCATGCCGCGCGAGAGCTCCGTGCCGAGGGCGCCACGCTTCTCGGCCAGCTCGAAGCGCTCGAGGAGCGCCTCAGCCTTGGCCCTCCAGTCGGCGATCCCGTACAGGCTCGCCGTGAACTCGAGGTGCTCCCAGACGGTCAACGCGTCGAAGGGCTGCGGATCATCGGGCACCCAGGCGAGGCAGCCCTTGGCGACCGACTCCTCGGCCTCGAGGTCATGACCAGCCACGACGACGCGCCCCTCCTGCAAGGGCAGCACGCCGGCGATCGAGCGCAGGGTGGTCGTCTTGCCGGCGCCGTTGGGCCCGACGAGGCCGAGGATCTCCCCCTCCGGCAGGACGAGGGACAAGCCCTGGACCGCGACCTGCTGGCCGTAGCGGCGACCGAAGTCGCGCACGATCAAGGGCGGATAGCGCCTGGCGAACTCGAAGGCGGGGTCGGACATCAAGCTGAGGGTAGCGGGGGAACCCTCGAGTTCCCGAAAACTGCTAATGGCCCGGTCTATGCATGAGCCGCGAGAGAAATCGTGGCGACTCGGTTCCAGCTGGTGCCTTGCGCGTGTCGGCTCCGCAGGCGACCTCGAGGTCGTGGCGATCGCTCGGCATGGTCATGAATAGATCGGGCGGGGCGGGGCGCCCCGACGAGGCCAGGCTGGGACGACACCGGCCGGGGTCCTCTTCCCGCAGACTCCCACGGTCCCGATTCGACCAGGGGAATCCTCCCCTGTCGCCCCTCATTTTTTCGCTAGCCTCAACTTGCCATGCCCGTTCGTGCGCTGATCTGCCTGGCCCTGCTCGGGGCGACCCTCCTGGGGATCGAGTGGCACTACGGCCGCGAGCTGGCCGCCTTCCAGGGGGCCGGTGGGGTGCTTCCTCCCTTCGCCGACCACCGCAGCCCCGGGCGCCTCGAGGCGCTGCGGGCCAAGATCGAGCTGAACCGCCAGGAGCCCAACACGAGCCCCAAGGGAGCCTTCGATCAGCGCTACGGCTGGATCAACCGACCCGGGAACTTCCAGGAACAGGGGAACAAGTACGCCATCAACTCGATCGGGGCCCGGGGGTGGCTGGAGTTCGCGGAGGAGCCGGCCGAGGGTGTCCATCGGGTGATTTGCTTGGGCGACTCGTTCACCTACGGCAGCGAGGTGCGCGACGGACAGGACTGGCCGAGTGTGATCGACCAGGGCAGCGAGGAGTTCGAGGTGATCAACCTCGGCGTCGGCGGTTGGGCCCTCGACCAGTCGTACCTGCGCTGGCAGGACCAGGGCCAGCACCTGGAGCCGGACGTCGTGCTGATCGGCATGTTCATCGGTTCGATCGGTCGACACGTCAACCGCTTCCGACCCCTGCTCTATCCGAACGACGACACCCCCGCGGTCAAGCCGCGCTTCCGATTGGAGGGCAAGCAGCTCGTGCTCGTGCCGCAGCCCTTCACCTCGCGCCTCGCAGTGCTCGAGGCCTGGGAGGCGGGCACGCTGCTCGACACGCTCGAGGAGCACGAGTTCTTCGCCGGAGACCGCCCGGCCTTGGGCTGGTCGAACCTGTCCACGCTGCTCGCGTCGCGGCGTGCGCATCAGCGCCGGGACGTACCGCACATCTACGCCGAGGAGGACGGTGAGCCGTTCAAGGTCACCGTCGCCCTGTGCCGCGCGCTGACGGCCGAGGCCCGGGCCGCGGGCGCAGAGCCGCTGGTGCTCTTGTTCCCGCGCAAGGACGACTTCGTCTACGACCTCGCGAGCTGGGAGGAGAGCGCCTACTGGCGCACCCTGACGCGCGCGCTCGACGCGGAGTCGATTCCCTACCTCGATCTCTACGGCCTCGTCGCCGCGGCAGGCGGCGCGCAGCTCTACGGTCGCGAACACCTCGACGCGGCGGGCAACGCGCTGGTCGCGGGCCGGGTCGCGGCGTGGCTCGCAGAGCGCCCCAGCTCCCATTAGGGACTCAGCCCGGATCGGCGGGGAGGGTCAACGTCGCGGTGTCCGCCTTGCGCTCGGCCGCGGGCAGGCTCGGCGCCAGGCGACGCATCACCCGCGCAGCCGTCGCGCGGTAGCCTGTCAGCTTGCCGCCGTACAACGTGATGAAGGTCGGCTTGGTGGCGCGGTCCTCCGCGAGCAGGACCTCGCGCGTCCTGTGGAACGCGCGCCCCTCGGCCTTCGGCAGCACGCGCAGCCCTGACCATGCGTCGAGCGGGCCGTTGTCGAGGCCGGGGAAGAAGTGCCGCGTGACCTCGCGCAGGTAGGTCACCTCCTCCGCGGTCGGCGCCACGGCGGCGGGGTCGCCCTCGTAGGGGGCCTCGGTCGTGCCGACCAGGACGTGACCCTTCCAGGGCATGAAGAACACCGCGCGCTGATCCTGAGGTGCCTCCGCATAGTAGATGCCCTGCCCGAGGCGACCGGAAAGCTCGAGGTGCGTCCCGCCGACGAGCTCGACCTCACGCCGCGCCGGAGATGGGGTGACGCGGTCGAGCAGCCGGTTGGCCCACGGTCCGGTGGCGTTGACGACGACGCGCGCAACCAGCTCGCGCACCTCGGCGTCGATCCGGTAGCGCACGCGCCAGCCATCGGCGTCGTGGTTGGCGCCGACGACCTCGGCTCCTTCTAGCACGACGGCCCCGAGCTCCGCCGCCGAGGCGGCCACCGCACGGCAGAGCGCCGCGTCGTCGGTCTGACCGTCGTGGTAGCGGAAGACCGTGCGCAGACCTTCGAGGTTCAGCCCGTCCAGGCTCGGCCAGGCCGGGCGCGGCACGACCTGAAAGCGCGCGTCCTGGCGCAGGCCGCCGAGCAGCGCATACAGCGAGAGCCCTGCGCGGAGGGTCCACGGCCCGCGCGAGGTGTCGTGGTAGACCGGGATGAAGAACGGGACCAGCTCGACGAGGTGCGGTGCGATGCGCAGCAGGATCTGGCGCTCGCGCAAGGACTCACGCACGAGCCGCAGCTGGAAGCTCTCCAGGTAGCGCAGCCCGCCGTGGATCAGCTTGCTCGAGCGGCTCGAGGTGCCGGCCGCGATGCGCGTACGTTCGAGGCACAGCACCCGGTGCCCGGCGGCGGCAGCAGCCTGGGCAACGCCCACGCCCTGCACGCCACCCCCTATGACCAAGACTTCGGTGTCCGCCGCCCCCATGGCGAGAGCGTAGGAATTCGGGCCTCGACTGCAAACACTGACTGGGCTGCGTGCTCCGCTCGACGACCCGCGCAGCTTCGGGTACACCTTCGGCATGAGCCTGCCCGCGTCGGACCAGGAGCTGCTCCTGCTCCACAACCCCCGCTGCTCGAAGAGTCGTCAGGTCAAGGCCCTGCTCGAGGAGCGCGGCCTCACCTTCGCCGAGCGTCGCTACCTGGACGATCCCCTCGACGCGTACGAGCTGCGCGACCTGGCGACCCGCCTCGGTCGACCGATCGCCAAGTGGACCCGCCGCATGGAGAAGGCCTTCGCGGAGGCCCAGCTCGGGCCGGAGAGCGGTGACGAGGCCTGGGCCGCGGCCATGGCGGCCGAGCCGGTCCTGATGGAGCGACCGATCCTGATCGCCGGCCAGCGCGCGCGGGTCGGACGACCGCCCGAGGCCGTGCTGGAGCTCTTGTAGCTAGAACTCCCTGCGCAACCAGACGAGGACCCGCTCGGCCACGTCGTCGTTGGCCTCCACCGTGAAGTGGGTCTCGCCGTAGGTGGGCTCACCGGCCTCGTGCCGCGCGCGGATCACGTCGTAGGCATCGAAGCAGGGAATCCCGAGCGCCTCGAGGGCCTCCCGCGCGGCGGTCATCCTCCAGCCGTCCTCGACGTCGGCCTGGGTCGGGGAGAGCACGGCGCCGAAGCGAGCCTCGCTGCGCGCGGCCTCCGCGGCGAAGGCCTGGATCAGGGCCAGGGTGACGCAACGCGCTTCCCCGTCCCGGTCGTCCCAGAGCCGCCGCCAGGGCGCGCGCTCCTTGTTGACGCGCAGGTCCCGCCACCAGTTCAGGAAGCGCGAGGGGGAGTCCGCCGGCCCCCAGCCCTCGTGGGGCGCGAGGTCGAAGCTGAGGGAGCCGTCGACCGCGGCCTCGAAGAGCTCCAGCTCGCTTGCGTAGGGCTGGGGCAGGAGCTCGAGCGCGCCGTCCTTCAACAGGAAGCGTGGCTTGGTCATCGGCTGG
>JAQBVH010000378.1 GCA_027623615.1 Planctomycetota bacterium
CGGGTCCACCCGGATGGCACGCCGGTAGCAGTCGCGGGCGCGCTTCGGGCTCCCCGCCGCCTGCTGCAGCGCGCCGAAATTGTTCCACACCTCGGCGCTCTCGGGGACCAGCTCGGCCACCCGTGCCATGCGGCGCACGGCCTCCTTGTGCCGACCATCCCTGGCGAGCTGGGCGGCCTCGTCGAGCAGGGACTGCGGATCCTCTAAGGTCGTGGGCGGATGGTACCCGGAGGAGCGCCCGCCACCGGCCCGAATCCACGGCCCTGCTACCCTGCTGGGGATGTCAGGTGTCCCCTCCGACCTCGCCCAAGCCCTGCGTCGTATGCGGTCGGGCGAGAGCCTCGACCTCGACGAGCTCCTCCCGCTCGTCTACGGACAGCTGCGTGGAATGGCCAGGGGGTTCATGGCGGGGGAGGGCAAGCGCCACACACTGCAGCCGACCGCGCTCGTGCACGAGGCGTACCTCAAGCTGCGGCGGGCACCTAGGGTCGATTGGGACGGGCGCGTGCACTTCTTCCGCCTCGTCGGTCGCGCGATGCGACAGGTCCTGGTCGACCACGCACGCACGGCCAAGCGTGAGAAGCGCGGTGGGGGCTGGCTGCGCCAGCCGCTCGACGAGGGGCTGGCCGTAGCGGGCGCGAGCAGCGATCCCATCGACTTGATCGCCCTCGACGACGCGCTGGGCAAGCTCTGCGAACAGGACGCGCGCAAGGCCCAGGTCGTCGAGCTGCGCTACTTCCTCGGCTTCACGACGGCGCAGTGCGCGCAAGCGCTGGACGTGGTCGAGCGCACCGTCGAGCGTGACTGGGCCTATGCCCAGGCCTGGCTCGCGCGGGAGCTCGGACGCAGCGGCTGAGTCAGCGCGGCCAGGCCCAGCGCGCCGCCGGATCGTTGGTGAACCCGATGAAGACGATCTCGTCCCCGCCGTCCGCGCCGAAGCCGAAGGCCATGCCCACGTCGATGTTCCAGGTCGCGCTCGTCGCGACGACCGCGCCCAGGACGAGCGTGCCGGCCTGACGGTTCTGCTCGTGGGAGTGGGTCCAGGCGGTGTCTAGGAATCCGCCGACGCCGCGTTGGATGCGACGCGCGCCGCCCATGCTCAGGGTGTGCTCGAGGTCCGAACCCGGGCCGTTCGCCTCGCCGAGGATGCCGAGCTGGTAGCCCCACCAGACGGTGTTGTTCGTCCACGAGCGGCTGCCGACCCCGTCGATGGCGAAGTCGACCTCGCCCGAACCCAGGCCGCTGTTCTCGTCCGCGGTCGGCAGCTTGCCAGCGAACTGCAGCGCGAAGGCCGGGCGTCCCCCCGCCTGATCCCACAGGCGGTGCAGGACTCCGAGGACCGTGTCTCCCTGACCGTCCCCGCCGTGGTCCAGGTCCAGGTACGGGGTCGTATCGAGGAACACCTCGGTCCTCGCGCTCACCCCCAGGTGCAGCGAGGCGACGGTCGACATCCCGTCGAAGGGCTCGCCGGCGATGCCGCCCTCGATGGAGAGCGTTCCCGGGGCGGCCGTGCCCGCGTCCGACAGGATCTGGGCTCGCACGGGGACGCTCTCGGGGAGCTCGGCCCCGGGAGACAACTGGCAGGCGCCGAGGAGGCAGGTGACGGCGCCCAGGAGGGAATTGCGCATGGTGGAGCGATCGCGCTCGGCGCCGAGGTTACCGAGCCGACCCCTCTAGGTACCAGCCACCACCCCCAGCTCCATCTACCGGATCAACCTAAGGAGCCACGTTGCACCCCTCCCTCCTCCTCCTGCCGTCCCTGCTCGCTCTCGCACTCCCGGCTCCACTCCAGGACGACGATCCGATCGATCCCGCGCAGCGGGAGCGGGTCCAGGCCTACTGGGACCAGGTCGCCGAGATGCTGACGACCCATCGGTCGGTCGCGCAGGTCTTCCCCGCCGACCCGGTCGAGGCCAGGCTGCGCGAGCAGCTCCGCGCGCTGCAGGTCCCGCAATTCCTGCTCGTCGAACAGGAGAGCCTGCGCGACATAGGCGCCATGCTCGCCGCCATGACCGGCCTGCCGATCGTCGTCGACGACCGGGCCGAGAACGAGGTCTACGACCAGGGCCTCGTCTTCGACCTCGCGTGGACCCAGCCGGCGTCGGTCGAGACCGTGCTCGACGTGGTCGCGGACCTGGCGGGCGAGGAGGTGGCCTGGACGGTCCACGAGGGCACGCTCCTGTTCACCCTGCGCCAGCGCACCCGCCAGCCGGTCACGCACCTGCACCACATCGGGGACCTGGTCGGCCTCTTCGACGTGGACGACCTGTCCACGATGGTCCAGGAGAACGTGAACCCAGAGGCCTGGGAGGAGGATGGCGTCTGGATCGAACCGGTCGGCCCCTTCCTGCTCATCGGGCACGACCGCGAGGTGCAGCTGGAGGCCGAGGCGTTCCTCGCCCAGCTACGGGCGTTTCGGACGACGATGAGCGAACGCCCGAGCTTCGAGCCCCGGCCCGCAACCGGCACGCGCGACGGGACGCTGCAGCTGCTCGAGCGGGTGCGCCTTGCGCCCAGGTTCGAGGAGGCGCCGCTCGGGGAGATCGCCGCGTTCCTGCAGGAGCTCAGCGGCGTCAACTTCCTGGTCTCGAACGAGGTGCGCTGGGAGCTGGACCCGGAGTACTTGAGCTTCTCCCTCAACCTCGACGAGCGCAGCGTGCGCTCGCTGCTCGACCTGATGACCGAGCTCAGCGAGGAGCTCGACTGGTCGGTGGTCGACGGGGTCGTGCACTTGCACACCCGACAGGAGCGACGCAAGGACTCGCTGTTCGAGCTCTACGACGTGCGCGACATCGTCCTGCCCGGGGACCAGCGCTTCTCCCTGCGTCCCGACTTCGAGGACGGGGACGAGGTCTACGAGGCCCAGGTCATGGAGGCTGCCGTCCTCGAGGACATGCTGCGCAACACGATCGACCCCCAGAGCTGGGACATGGACCCCAGCAACTCGCTGCGGATCACCCAGAACGGGGTGCTGATGGTGCACCAGTCCCCGACGGTGCAGGCCCGCGTCCGCGCGCAGCTGAAGCAGCTGCAGGCGGTCGCCGACGTGATGCTCGAGGTGCAGCGCCAGCGCCGCGGACGCTGAGCGCGGATCGCCGGGCGGGGTCGACGGGAGGTCGATCCTGCCTGGGTCGGGCCCCGGTTCGTGTGGATGTTCCCTGGGGCGGGTAACCGGTTCTTCGGACAGCGGTACCCGGCGGCGAGGGCCCCAGCCCCCTTCACCGGACCACCCAAGGAGCCCACGTGCACCCCTCCCTCCTCCTGCTGCCCGCCCTGCTCGCGCCCTGCTTCCAGGATGACGAGCATCCTGATCCCGCGCGCCGGGATCGTGTCCAGGCCTACTACGGCCAGGTGACCGAGATGCTGTCGGCGCATCGATCGGTCGCCCAGGTTCATCCGCCCGACCCGGCGGAGGTCAAGCTGCGCGCGGCCCTGCAGGCCACCACGGTACCGCGCTTCTCGGTCGACGCGGCCGAGTCCCTGACCGAGGTCACGGGGATGCTGTCCGCCCTGACGGGTGTGCCGATCGTCGTGGACCCGTGGGCCGAGAACGCGGTGCTCGACGAGGGGATCGTTTACTCGATCGAGTGGGCGAACCCGTCATCGCTCGAGCGCGTCCTCGACCTGATGGCCGAGCTGTCGGGGGAGGAGGTCGACTGGATCGTGCGCGAGGGCACGGTGCTCTTCACGGTGGGCGCGAGCGCTCTGCGGCCCGTGACCCACCTGCACCACGTCGGTGACCTGGCCACCCTGTTCGAGGTCGAGGACCTCGCGGTGATGGCGCTCGAGAACGTCGCGCCGGCGTCGTGGGAGCTGGAAGGGGTCTGGATCGAGTGCGTCGGCCCATTCCTCATGATCGGACACTCGCGAGACGTCCAGCTCGGGGTCGAGTCGTTCCTCCAGCGGCTGCGCGAGTTCCGCGAGTCCCTCGCCCAGGCGCCGAGCTTCGCGCCCGGCCCCTCCGACGGGGTCCACCACGCGACCCTGGGTCGGCTCGAGTCCGTCAGGCTGATCCCCAACTTCAACGAGGCTTCGATCCTGGACACGGCGATGTACCTGCAGCGGTTGACCGGGATCAACTTCCTCGTCTCGACCGCCGTGGTGGAGGAGCTCGACGAGGAGGAGACGACCCTCTCCCTGCGCCTGGCCGAGATGAACGTGCGCGGCCTGCTGGACTTCATCGGCGAGGTGCGGCCGGCGCTCGCGTGGAGCATCGTCGACGGCATCGTGCACATCCAGACCTGCGAGGAGGTCCGCGGTGACAAGGCCTTCGAGCTCTACGACGTGCGCTCGATCGTGCTGCCGGGTGACCTCGAGTTCGCCCTCCGTCCGGGTTTCGAGGACACGGACGACGTGTACGAGGCCCTGGTGATGAGCGCGGACCTGCTCGAGGAGGTGATCCGCAACAACATCGCCGTCGAGAGCTGGGACCTGGACCCGTACAACTCCCTGCGCATCACGGAGGGCGGGATCCTGCTGATCAACCAGTCTCCGGCGGTGCACTCCGAGATCCGCGCGCAGCTGCTCGAGCTGCAGGCGATCGCCGACGTGATGCTCGAGGTGCAGCGCCGGCTCGCGGGCAAGCGCTAGACAGGAGCGTGCGCCACAGGTGCTCGCTCCGGGCTGTCACACCGTCAGGTGTG
>JAQBVH010000379.1 GCA_027623615.1 Planctomycetota bacterium
CGCGAGCAGGAGGTCGTCCCCTTCGAGGAGTTCCTCGAGATGGTGCGCCGCCTGCGGGCCGAGCGCTCGCTCGAGCTCGTGTAGCGCAGCGACTCCAGAGCGCGGGCCGGTCCCCTCGGGGCCCGGCCCGCGCGCTGTTTCCGGGTCGCCGATTCACCGGCGTCGCGAGCGCTCGGCCTCCTCGAACATCTGCCGGATGCTCTGCACCTGGTCCGCGGGGAAGCGGAAGCGCCAGCGCAGCACCTCGTCCCAGGGCCGGTCGGCTTCGGCCAGGTCGCGTAGCTCCACCTCGGCGCTGCCGTCCGCGTCCTCGGTCACCGTGCCGACCGGGACGCGCGCGCCGGAGCGCCAGATCTCACTCTCCTCGAGGCGCAGAGCCGTCTGCACGAGCATGTGCTCCGGCTGCTGCGGCGTTGCGACCAGGACCGGGGCCCTGCCCCAGATGACCTCGAAGCGCAGGACCTCGCGCCCCTTGCGGGCCAGCATGCTCCAGCGCAGCGGATGTCCGAAGGTGGGGTGGGCACCCAAGAGCGTTGCGTCCGGAGCGCTCTCCGCGAGGGCCTTGCGCACACGCGCCACGCTGTCCGCGCGCGACGCGAACAGCAGGACCAGGTAGAGGCACCCGAGGCCGGCGCAGCGCGCGAGGATGACTCGCGACCCCTTGCGCCCGACCTCCGCCGCGCGCATCCAGCCAAGCAGGACACTCGTGCCAAGGAAAGCCCACTGCAGCCAGCCCGGCGCGTTGCCGTGGCTGTGGATCAGCGCCCATCCGCAGAACACCGCCAGGCTGAGGGCGATGCTCCCGAAGGCCGAGCGCTTCCCGGCCAGCGCGGCGGCGCCTCCGAAGAGCAGCCACAGGAACGGGTCGGTGGGGTGCACCAGGTCGGCGCGCACCCACGCTCCGGTCAGTGGGTAGCCGGGCCGAGCGCCGTGGTCCGTCAACAGGTCCAGCGGGACGTGCAAGGCGAGGCCCACCATCACGGCCGTCGCGCAGGTTCCCGGCCGACCGCCGACGGCGAACACCGAGTGCCGGCTGGTGAACTCCCGTTCGACCCAGCGCAGGAACGGCACCAGGGCCAGACCGAGCAGCACCAGGCCGACGGGTGAGTGGGTCAGGCCAGCGTGGGCCTTGATCCACGCATCCCTCCCCCCGAGCCACCAGGTGATCAGGTCGACATCTGGTGCGATCGAGCCGACGACCAGAGCCGCGGCGGAGAGGGGCGAGCGCCGGCCCACCGGGGACTTCGCCAGTGCACCACCGAAGAGGGCGTGGGCGAGGGGGTCCAAGAGCTAGAGGCCGGGATCCAGGACGACCATGGCCGACGGGCTCGACAGCCAGGCGTCCCCGTTCGAGTCCAGAAAGAGTCCCTGCGTGCACAGGAGCAAGTGCTCGGCGCCGGGCGCGAGGCCGGGCGCCAGGAAGGTGACCGTCAGCACGCCGCCGGCCGGGACCTGGCCGAGGTAGCGCCGCCCGCCGAGCAGGGGCAGACCGCAGAGCAGCGGCGCCTCGAGGGCGGGGAACCAGGTCGAGCCGGCCGTGGTCGACAACATGGCGTAGGCCGCGTCTCCAGGCTCACCGGTGAAGGTGACCGTCAAGGGCGCGCCGCTGCGCACGGGTGTGGTCAGGTCGTAGCTCCGCAGCGCGCCGGCGAGGGGCTGCTCGCTCGCCGAGCCCTGCAGCACGATCGGCGCCCCGTCCGCGGCGTTGCAAGCGCCGTGGTCCGCGCCTTGTCCGCCGGCGAAGGAGGTCTGGCGGTGGCGCGCCAGGCTCGTCGCGCCGCTCAGGTGCATGCCGGTCCCCCCGGGGTGACAGTCGAAGAGCTCGTCGCCCCCGCCGTCGCCGCCGCGAACGGAGCTGTTCGCCAGGTAGAGCTCGCTGTCTGTCGCGTGGATCCCGATCCCGGCCCAGCCGGCGAGGCACCCCTGGAGCAGGTCCCCGTCGGCGCCGTCGCCTCCGCGCACGAGGCAGTCGTGCAGGTAGACGACGGAGTCGGCAGCGAGCAGGGCCGTTCCACCTGCGCTGGAGGGGCCGCCGCCAATCGTCGGCTGTCCGTGTCCGCCGAGCAGGCTCGTGCGGGCGCAGGCGACGTCGGCCGCAGCGCTGAGGCGCACGGCTTCCCGGCCGGGCGAGTTGAAGCCGCCGTCCCACTCGACGCCTCCCTTGAGGATCGCGTCCTCGATACGCACCGCTCCAGCGCAGGCCTCGATCACCACGGCCTCGTTCTGCAGGAGCGGCTCCGTCGAGCCGACGATGCGCAGCCCGACCACGAGGACGTCCTGGCCCGCCAGGGTGCCCACGATGTGCAGCCCACCAAGGATCGAGACGATCTCGTCCTCGTCCGCGATCAGCGAGATCCGCTTGGCCGCGATCGCAGTCGGGGCGTACTGGCCTTCCTTGATCAGGAGCAGGTCCCCATCAGCCGCGGCGTTCACTGCCGCTTGGATCTCCAGGTAGTCGCCGAGGCCGGACTGGTCGACGACCAGGACGTCCTGGGCGCTGCCCGCTGCGGACAGAATGGGCAGGAGGCTGGTGGCGAGGCGGCGCATCGCACGATTCTGACACCGGGCAGCGCGAACCGTGCACAAAAGCGAGCGGCCCGCACTCGGGGGGAGCGGGGGCCGCGTTCTCGTCGGTCCGGACCGCTACTGCATGTCCAGCACGCCGGCGCTCTCGGACCCCGTCAGGGAGGGGGTCTGCGCCAGGTAGTTCACGCCATGGTTGAAGCGGGTGCGCCAGGACTGAGGGGCCGGATCGGAGGCGAAGCCGATCGCGATCACCGCGGCCTCCTTGACCTCGTCACCCGTCTTCTCGTCGGCGATCAGCGCGAGGAGCGCGTCCACGCCGCGGCGGTCACCGAGGTAGCCCAGGGTGCGCGCCGCAGCGATGCGGGCCTCCTGGTTGTCGGTTTCCTGCACGACTCGGACCAGGTCCATCACGATCTCCGTGTCGCCGAGCAGGCCGAGGCCGATCCCCGCCCGCATGGCGAGGAGGGGCTTCTCGTCCGCACCGTCGATCAGCTCGCGCAGGGGCTGCGCAGCTGCTTCGGCGCCGAGCAGGCCGAGGGCGAGGGAGGCGTAGCTGGCCGCCGCCTCGTCCTTGACCTTACCGAGCTTGCCGATTAGGTCCTCGACCGCGGCGTCGTCGCCACGCAGGCCAGCCGCGAGAGCGTAGGCACCGAGGCTGTCCGAGGTCTTCGACTGACGGATGGCGTTGCGCAGGGCGGCATCGACGCTCGGGTCGAGCTCCTGACCGCTCGCGGACAGGTGATAACCCATCACGCCGAGGGCCAGGCCAGCCCAGGGCTTGACGTCCTTGCGGGCACGCGAGAGGCCGTGCACGAGTCGGTTGCGGGCGTCGTTGGTGCCAGCCCAGGGTGACTCCTCGGCTTGTCCGCCGCGGGAGCCCACCTGGGCCAGGGAGATCATCGCGAAGCGCTGCTCGAGCGGACCACCACGGGTGGCGGCGCGACCGAGGGCCCAGCGGATCCACTGGTCGACCTCGTCGTTGTCCGCGTCCCCGACCAGGCCGAGGGCAAGGACCACGCTCTGGCGGACCACCGGAGGTTGCTTGGCGTACTTGGCCAGCGATTCGATCAGGAACTCGGCCACGACCTCCTTGAGACGGAGGGTCATGCCGGCGGGCGCCGCCTCGATCAGTCGACCCAGGGTCGTGGCGGTGTGGGCGCGCACGGTCTGGTCGTACTTCTTGTTGAGGGTGAAGTAGCGCAGCAGGTAGGTCGTCTGGGCCTGCAGCGAGGTCTCGGGACCCTCGACCTCGCAGGTGCCGCAGTAGCAGACCACCACATCGGGGACGACGTTCATGGGCACCAGGCCCATGCTGATCATCGCCGCGACGCGCAGCTGGTTGGAGTCGGTGTTGTCGTCCTCGAGGCACGCGACGAGGTCTCGGACCACGCGGGAGCGGAACTCGACGTCGGTGGAGCGGGAGCCCAGGAGGCCCATGCCGTAGGTGGCGAAGGCGCGCATGGCCTCGTCCACCTCACCGCCGTAGATCTCGCGACCGCGCTCGTTGTCGAGGGCGAGATCCGCGAGGCCGCGGTAGTTGGCCGGGTTGGCGAGGACGCCGAGGGCGACCGGCGCCGTGTGGCACATCTCCGTGTTCGAGTTCTCCTTGGTGAGGAACCAGTTCAGGACGTAGTCGAACTTGGCCCGGTTCTTCTCGCCGCCGATCTTGGAGACCGCCATGAGCGCACCGCGCATGAACTCGTTCGAGCCGCCCTTCTCGATGGCGCGCAGCAGCGAAGGTGCGACCATGTTCTCGACGAGGCTGCGATCCGCGCGTCCACCGACACGCTGGAACGCCTCGCCCTGACCGAGGAAGAACTCGTCAGCGCCCGTTGCCTGGGCCCCGCTGTGGATGCGGCCGTAGCGCAGGTAGGCGTCCTTGTTGAAGTCCCACCACAGCTGCCAGGCGCCGGGGTCCGAGATGGCCTCGTGCTCGTCGAGCGTGTAGGGCGACTTCAAGCCTCCGGGGCCCGGTCCGAGCGGACCGAGGGGCGAGCCGGGGGTGCCCCAGCCGCCTGGCTGAGCCGCCGGCCCGGGACCGATCCGGCCGCCGCCGCCGAACGTGCCGCCGGGTCCTGCGAGGCCTCCGCCTCCGCCCGCGCC
>JAQBVH010000380.1 GCA_027623615.1 Planctomycetota bacterium
GGCGTCGCAGTCCTCGACGGCGAAGTAGACGAGCCAGTGCGGCGGCACGCCTTCGAACTGCGGGCCGGCCATCGGCATGATGCCGCCGGCGTCCTTCTCGCCGTTCTTGATCAGCGTGTATTCGATGTCACCCATCGGCATCGAGGCGAACTCCCAGCCGAAGAGGCTGCCGTAGAACGAGGCCGCCTGGTCGCTGTTGCGCGTCATCAGCTCGTTCCAGCTGAGGCTGCCCGCGTCCTGGGTCTGCACGCCGTGCCCTTCGGAAGCCAGGTTCTGCCAGGTGGCGATCGAGGCTCCCGCGGGGTCGAGGAAGAAGGCCAGCTTGCCGTGGCCGGGGACCTCCAGGGTCGGCACGGTGACCGTGGCGCCGAGCTCCCTGGCCTTCGCCTCGGTGGCCTCGCAGTCCGCCGTGGCGACATAGCTGTTCCACATCGGCGGGACGCCCTGCGTCTTCATCTCCGCGCTCATCTGCCCGATGCCGCCGACACGGTTCTCGCCATTCATCAAGAAGCCGTAGGGCGGCGCGCCTGGAGGACCCGGCATCAGCATGTGGGTCCAGCCGAAGACCTGGCCATAGAAGGCCGCGGCAGCTTCGAGGTCGTGGGCCATGAAGTCGATCCAGCAGAACTCGCCAGGGGCGAAGTCGTTGCGAACAGGCATGGGGGGGTCCTTTTCGGGGGGGATGGTCGCGGTGCGAGAGGGTACAGGATCCGCGGCGACTCCAACCACCGGGCGAAGAGCCGGCGGGGTACCCTCAGCCCATGTTCGACCCTCAAATGGAGCTGCTCTTGACGGTGTTCGTTGGCGTGGTTGGCGACGCGGAAGCTGGTAAGGGCGCGGCGACCTGGGGCGAGGCGCAGGCGGCGCTGCGGGCGTGTGGCGAGGTCGAGGAGGACGTGGCGCTCGCCGTCGAAGCGGAGGACGCCGAGGAGCTGCAGGCCATACTGGATGCGTGGTTCAGCGGTCAGCGGCACTTGCTCGAGCACGATCGCGGCGTCCTCAAGCGGGCTTTGAAAGCGTTTCGCAAGAGCCTGAAGGTCACCCTGCTCGCGGCGGAGTCCTCGCTCGGCGGCGGCCCGATGAGCGGCGGACGCAAGTCGGCGATCGTGGGCATCCGCCCGCCCGCCCGCTACCCGAAGACCGTTTGGGATGAGCTCGTGCGACAGGGGCGGCTCGTGGATGACTCGCGCGGGTTGTACGAGCTTCCGCCCGAGTGACTCGGGTTCGACCCGCAACCCAGTCGCCGTCCGCGCAATCTCCGCGGTGAAGATCAGGCTTGACCGCCGACCGACTCAAACCCTCGACCCAGCATGGCCTTCCAGGGATTCACCAGCGACCTCGCCAGGTTCCTCGAGGAACTCGACAAGAACAACAACAAGCCCTGGTTCGAGCAGAACAAGGGGCGCTTCCAGGAGAATGTGCAGGGGCCGCTGCTCGACTTCCTGCTCGAGATCACGCCCAAGGTGAGGGCGCTCTCGCCCCACATCCTGGTCGAGCCCAAGCCGGCTGGGGGCTCGTTGATGCGCGTCTACCGGGACGTACGCTTCTCCAAGGACAAGTCGCCCTACAACACGCACATGTCCTTCGTGCTGCGGCACGAGGAGGGGAAGAAGTCGCCGGCCCCGGGCTTCTTCTTCCGCGTCGACACGCAGGCGGTGCACCTGGGCGCCGGGGTGTGGCATCCCGAGAAGGAGGCGCTCGCTGCGATCCGCGAGGCCATCGTCGCCGACCCCAGGGCCTGGAAGCGGGCCCGCGACAACAAGAAGTTCCGCGAGCGCTATGGGGAGCTGGCCGGGGAGAGCCTCAAGCGGCCGCCCAAGGGCTTCGACCCTGAGCACGCGCTGGTCGAGGATCTCAAGCGCAAGGACTTAGTCGGGTTCCACACGCTGCCGCTGTCGAGCTTGACCAAGCCGACGATCCTCGGGGAGGTCGTCGACTCGTACAAGGTTGCCAAGCCCTTGATGGTGTTCCTGACCGGTGCGATGGGGCTCGCGTATTAGCGGACCCCTTCCGCGCCCGCTACGCCTCCTGCTGAGGCGTGAGGTTCTTGGCAGGCCCGACCGGGCCTGCGGCCCGCGCGCCTGCGCCGGAGCCGGGAAACCTTCGGGGGCCGCGCGCTCGGACTGCGTTGTCGAGGTCGGTAGGCTTCTCCGCGAGACTTTCGATGAGAGACCCCGACCCCCTGTTCGAGCAGCGCGCCGCCGGCGTGCTGCTGCACATCACCTCGCTGCCCGGACCCTTTGGCGTGGGGGACCTCGGTCCTGCCGCGCGACGCTTCGTCGACTGGTTGGCCGAGGGCCGCCAGTCCCTCTGGCAAGCGCTACCCATCGGACCGGTCGGAAACGGGGACTCGCCCTACAGCGCGCGCTCCTCCTTCGCGGGTGAGCCGCTCCTGATCAGCCTCGAGGACCTGGCGACGCAAGGGCTCCTGCAGGCCGACAAGCTCGCCTGCGACCTCGACGGTTCTCGGGCGCGTTTCCGAATTGCCCGCAGCTTTCGGCACGGGAAGTTGCACCAGGCCTGGAATGCGTGGCGAGGCCAGGGCGGCGAGGGCGATCCCGCGTACCAGAGCTTCGTCGAGGGCAACCAGCGCTGGCTCGACCCCTGGTGCGCGCTGCACCCGGATGCCGACGAGCAACGCTTCGTCCAGTACCAGTTCGAGTCCCAGTGGCGCGCGCTGCGCAGCTACGCGAACGAGCGCGGGGTGCGCATGCTCGGGGACGTGCCGGTGTTCGTTCCAGCCGACGGCGCCGACGTCGCCGCGGCGAGGCACCTGTTTCGCCTCGACGAGCACGGCCAGCCCGACCCGCTCACCGGGGCGCCCCCCGACGGCTTCAACGCCGACGGCCAGTGCTGGGGTCACCCGCACTACGACTGGGCGCGCCACGAGGAGGAGGGCTTCGCCTGGTGGGTCGCCCGCGTGGCGCGCCTGCTCGAGATCTTCGACTCCGTGCGCCTCGACCACTTCTCGGGGTACCTGCGCGCCTGGGAGGTGCCGGCCTCCAGCGGGGACCCCCTCGCCGGGCGCTCCGTCGACGGCCCTGGCGCCAAGCTGCTCGAGGCCTTCGTGCGCGACCTCGGTCCGAGCCTGCCCCTGTTCACCGAGGACATGTGCGCCGACCCCACCGGCGTCGACGACCTGCGGCGCGAGTTCGCGCTGCCCTGCATGCGCATCATCCAGCAGGGCTTCGGCGGCGACGACTCCCCGCACCTGCCACACAACGTCGCCAAGGACACCGTGTACTACACCGGCAACCATGACTGCGACACGACCCGCGGCTGGTGGCGGGGCCTCGACGAGGACTCGCGGCGCCGCACGCTCGCGCTGGTGGGGGGCAAGGGGCGCGACGTGCACCGCAGCCTGGCCCGGGCCGTGTTCGCGTCGCCCGCGGTCTGGGCCATCCTGCCTGCCCAGGACGTGCTCGGGCTCGCGGGCAAGGCTCGCATGAACCGGCCGGGGGTGCCCAAGGATCAGTGGCGCTGGCGCCTGGGCGAGGCCCAGCTCACCCAGGAGCACGCCCTCGATCTGCGCGAACTCACCGAGGCCAGCGCCCGCTCGATCTGAGCCGCGCGGGCGTGTTGCGAGCCCCTATCGCGCCGTGCGGGTGCGGCGCCAGGCTGCTAGGTTGGCGCCCTCCCCGGCCCAACGACCCCCTGCCCCCCGACCCATGCCCGCCAAGCGCCGCTACTGGCTCCTGAAGTCCGAGCCCGACGTCTTCTCCATCGACCACCTGCTGAAGGCCAAGGGCAAGCGCACCTGCTGGGACGGCGTCCGCAACTACACCGCGCGCAACTTCATGCGCGATGACATGCAGGTCGGGGACGGGGTCCTCTACTACCACTCCAACGCCAAGCCCCCCGGGATTGCGGGCGTCGCCAAGGTGGTCAAGGAGGGTTATCCCGACCCGACCCAGTTCGATCCGAAGGACAGCCACTTCGACCCCAAGTCGAAGCCCGAGGACCCGCGTTGGATGATGGTCGACATCCAGGGCGTGGCTGCTTCGCCGTCGTTCGTGCCCCTCGACGACCTCAAGGCGAACGCCAAATTGGAGGCCATGGCGGTGGTCCAGAGGGGCCAGCGCCTGTCCGTCCAGCCGGTCACCCCGGCGGAATGGCGGGAAGTCCTGCGCATGTCGGGACTCAAGGGCAAGGTCGACCTCTAGATCGCACAAGTCCTGGATTCCAATCGACTTAGGTGTCGCTGAGCCCCCTCTGTAGCGCCGGTCAATTCCCGCTCACCCCCCCAGGAAAGGGCCGTGAGTGGGGTTTCTGGTTGATCCCAAGCGCTCCTAGTGGCTTCAATCAAGGCTGTCGAGACGCCTCCCATCGGTCCATCCGGGCCACTGGGCCGCCATCCTGGCCCATGAGGCCCTACAACCCCAACCCATCGAACATGAGCAACCACTTCGATCAACTCGTGGCCAAGGTCGAGGAGACCCGCGCCGACGTCGAGAAGGCCGAGGAGGGCAACAAGGCCGCTACTGCACGGGTCCGTAAGTCCATGCAAGAGGTCAAAGCCCTCGCCCAGGACATCCGCAAGGAGATGCTGGAGCTACGCGACGGAGGAGCGAAGGACGCCTCCTGACCTTCGCACCGTCCGCTACCAAGGCGTGACCGCAG
>JAQBVH010000381.1 GCA_027623615.1 Planctomycetota bacterium
CCAGCCCGGAGGAGGGTGCGGGGGGCGCCGCTGCGGACGCCGCGATCCGTCCGTCCCCGGCGGGGGGGGAGTCTACCCCTCCACCGGTGAGGCGCTTGATGGTCACGATCCCGCCGAGGACCGCTACCGTCGCCAAGGTGACCAGCGTGGTGGTCGCTCCCACCGCGGAAGCCACGGCGGGTTTGTCGGGGGACGTGGGGGCCGGCTGGACGGGCAGCTCTGGTTCGGTGCAGTCCGGCCCGTACCCCACCGGCGTCATGTCGGAGGGAATCAACAGGGGCGCCAGCACCACGCACCAGGAGCCGTTGCCAAGTTCCTCCACTCCCACATCCTGCGCGAGCTCGGCTCGCACCCGGCGCTTGGCCGAGTTCAGCCTCTTGCGGATGGTGCGCTCGCTCCTGCCGGTTCGCTGCGCGATCTCAGCCATGCGCAGGCCCTCGAGGAATCGCATGCGCACCGCCTGCTCGAGAGGGTCGTCGAGGGCATGCAGAGCGCGCCGCAGTCGGTCGGCCGATTCCTGCTGGATCGCCTTGAACTCAGGCGGCGCCGACTCGGTCAGGAAGTGATCCAGCTCAGCGGTACTGACGGGATGGCGGCGGGTGCGCTGCTTGGAAGCGATTCGCCGCGCCACCGTCGAGAGCCAGGCCCGTGGACGGGTCGTGTCCGCCTGCGGGCTCTCCATCGTGGCCACCCAGGTCTCCTGGACCAGGTCCTTCGCTGACGCGTCGTCGAGCACGAGCTGGCGGGCCAGACGGTGCAGCCAAGCCTCTTCTGCGAAGAAGGCGTCGAGGGCGGAGTGGTGCGGAGGGGGCGTCATGGCGATGCAGGCTCCCGCTGGGGATCAGGGCGCTTGGGGGGGTGAGGGGCAGTCGTCAGCAGTCAGGGTCAGGGCGTATCCCATGCAGTTGCCTTGGCTGTCGCAGGGGAACGAAAGATCGGTGCTGTTGCCGCAGGGGACGATCGTGGTTCCGGCCCACCTGGCGTCGGCGCTGTTCGTGCAGTTGAAGCGTTCCACGATCCACTCGAACGTGCACGAGGTACCGGTCGTGGTCGCCGTCACGGTGTTGGTGAAGTTGCAGCCAGAACAGGCAGTGGCGCAGGGGCCGGTTTGAAGGACGTTGCGTCCCAGGTGCGAACACATGATGCGGAGCAGGTTGGGGGGGATTCGATCGGGTTGAGAGGGACAGGCCGCCCCGGAAGGGACGTTCGAGGCCCTGCTCCGCCGATGAGGAGCCAGAGCCAGGCTTCCATCCTTGTCCCATTCCTCCGAGACGTCGAACAGGAAGTCCAAACGCCAACTTTTTTCAGTTCATGGCTGCCTGGCGCCGATCTCGGGTAGGGCCTCCCATGCATGGGAGTCCCCCTTCGAGAATGCCTTGAGCCGACCCACCGAACGCATCCCCTGCCCCGACTGCGGGGGCCAGTTCCTCCCACGAGGACTCGCCTCCCACCGTCGGCAGAAGCACGGCGTCGCCGCCCCCGCGGCCGTGGGGGAGGTCGACCTCGGCCCCGTCCTCGAGGCCCTGGGCCGCATCGAGGCCCGCCTCGAACGCCTGGAGGTCTGGGGGCGAGCCGAGGACGGCGGCGACGACGACCTCCGCCTGCGGCTCGAGGAGGTCCTGGCCCAGATCCGCGCCGTCAACGCCGAGCGTGCTGCCCTGGAAGGCGAATGGGCGGAGCAGCAGCGTCAGGCCTGCGATCTGGAGCTCCTACGCCTGCGCCGTCAGCAAACGGATCTGCTGGTCGGGTTGGACGAGTTGACGTTCCACTGAGTCCCCGCTCCGCCGAGCCTACAACGACTCCTTGTACGCCCCGCCGTTCTGCTCGGCGAGCTGGCGCATGAAGTCCGAACGCTTGCCGATCGAGATGCAATGGATCTGGATCTTGCGCACGCGGTTCAGCTTGCCGATGCGCTCGAGGATCAGGTCGGGTTGGGTCACCTGGCCGGCCGAAGGGTCGCCGTCCGACAGGAGGTAGATCGTGTCGACCCGCCGGTCCTCCATCGCCACGAGCAGCGCGTCGTAGATATTCGTGCCGCCGGCCGGCTTCTGGCGCGCGGCGTACTCGACCTCTTCCTCGAAGGTGCGTTCGTCCTTGGCCACCAGCTCGTCCTGCCAGGGCGCGACGCCGGAGGAGAAGAAGACGATGTTGAACAGCACCCCGGGAGAGATGCCCTTCAGGGCGCCTGAGAGCTCCTGCTTGGCGACCATCAGGCGGTCCGGGCCCGAGTCCGTGTCGCCGGTCTGGCTGCGGCCCTTGGAGCCCGCCTTGGCGGACATGGAGCCGGACGTGTCGACCACGAACGCGACCCGGTCGCTGACGACCTCGAGGCCATAGAACGTGGCCGTGGTCGAGTTGTCGCGCCGGCGCTCGGCGCGCTCACGCTCGGCGTCCAGCGCGAGCTTCAGCTCCGGCAGCTCGAAGGCGGAGCCCTCCGCCGACCACCAAGCCTTCCAGCGCGCGCCGGTGATGCCGTGATCGAGTCCGGTCAAGAGGCGCAGCACGATGGCCACGTCGCGTTTGAGGCGCCCATTCTCCTGGTCGAGGCGCGCGATCAGCTTGGGCACCGAGGGCTTGCGGCGCAGGTTGGCCACCTGCTGCAGGGCCTCGACGCGTACGCGCCAGTCCGCGTCGCTCAGGAGCCGGTGCAGGGTGTCGACCGCGGCTTGGGTGCGCAGCTCGAGCAGGGCGCTGGCTGCGCCCATGCGGGCGGCCACGCGCTTGTCCTCGGCCAGCTCGAACAGCTCGCCCTCCCAGTCCTCGTCGCCACCGGCGAGCTGACCCATGGTCACGATCGCCTGGCGCAGCTCGGCCTCGTCGTCCGCGGAGAGGTGGCGGCGCACCTTCTTGAGCGAGCCGCGCTCCTTGCGCTCACCGAGGATCTCGAGCACCCGCGTGCGGATCTGGGGCGAGGCGTCGCCGAGGGCCTCGGTCAATCCCTTGAGGACCCCCTTGCCGCCCCGCTTGGCGAGCACGCTGAGGAGCAGGCTGCGCCAGCGCTCGTCGGTCTTCTCGTCGAGCAGCAGCGAAGTGTACAGGGAGTCGACCTTCGAGCCGTCGCAGGCCAGCAGGGCATCGAACAGCACCTGCTCCTGGGGACCGGTGCGCAGCTCGCCGAGCTCGAGGATCGTCTCCGCCGCCTTCCTCGAGCCGATCTGGCCGAGGCGGGGGATCAGGGGCTGGGCTGCGATGCGCCGGACCGATTCCTCGCGGTGCCGCGCGAGGAGCTGTTCGAGCGCCTCGAACGCGGGCTCCCCGAAGAGGGTCAGCCCGCGGGCGGCAGCGCGTTGGTTCTCGTCGCGCTGGTGGCTGCGAGCCTCGTCGTGCAGGAAGTCGATGCTCTGCTGGCGCAGGTCGGGCCGGTCCCGGAAGCGCACGAATTCGCCGTACGCGCTGTTCAACCGGTTCTCGGTGCGCAGGCAGCCCACCGCCCGTTTGAGGATCTTGAAGGCGTCCTCGGTCTGGAACGAGGCGATGCGGGCCAGGACCTGGTGGTTGACCTTGTCCTCCTCGGCCTTGACGACTCGCAGGAGCTCGTCGAGGTCCATGGACTTCAGGTCCTGCGGGGCCTGTTGGGCCGTCGCGAAGGGGACGAGGACGAGAGCGAGGAGCAGGAGGAGGGCGCGCTGCACGGGAAGGATCCTACCTTCAGGTACCCCCCAAAGGGTGTTCGGGGACAGCCCGCGCGGGAAGAACGAGCCCTCGGCGGCGTCGGAAAGCCGACCCGCCCGAGACCGAGGCGTAGCTCATGGGCCTGGGCCACGCTAGGACCAGGGACCAAGCGGCCGTCGTGGCGCCTCGCGGCACCCCATGGCAGCCTGGGTCCGCTCCGATCGAAATTCATGCGCTTCTTCCTGCCCACGCTGCTCGCTGGCCTCTGTCTCGCCCTCCCGGCCCCAACCCAGGACGACCCGCCCGTCGAACGCGGAGACGTCGAGCACGCCCTCGCGTCGCGGGCCAGGTACCTGGCCGTGCGGCCCTACCACGACAAGGTCTTCGCCGACCTGGTCGAGGCGCTGCTCGCCCAGCGCCGCCTCGCCGAGTGGATCGAGCGCTACGAGGAGCGAGCGGCGGGGGGCAAGGAGGCGGATGTCGTTCTCCTCGCCCGGCTCCACGACCGCAGCGGAAACCGTGCCCGGGCCCTCGAGCTGCTCGAAGGGCTCGGGGATGCCGGGGCGGAGCGAGACCTGCTCGTCGGCGCTCTGCACCTCGAGGCCGGGCAGCCCGGCTCGGCGCGACGTTACCTCGCGGCCGCGGTCGAGGACCTGGCCCCTGGCCTCGAGCGGGAGCAGGCCCTGCGCAAGCTGGCCGAGGCCCAGCTGCTGCTCGGGGAGCGGGAGGCAGCGGCAGCCGCCCTGCGGCGCCTGGCCGAGGACGCGACCGACCCGGTCGAGATGCGCCTCGAGGTGGCCGAGCTCTGCGCCCGCGGAGGCCTGCGCGGGGAGGCCATCGCCCACTACGGGGTCGCCGAGGAGCTGGCCGGCACCGACCCCGTCCTGCGCTCGCGGGTCCTGGCTGCCCTCGGGGAGCTGCACGAGCGCGAGCTCGACCCGACCGCCGCCGTGGCCTCCTACGAGGAGGCGCTCACGCTCCTGCAGCGCGGACACTGG
>JAQBVH010000382.1 GCA_027623615.1 Planctomycetota bacterium
ACGAACGGGTTCAGGTGCTTGCGGTAGATCTTGGCCGATTCGATCAGGGCCAGCTCCGGGGTCACCGTGCCGTCGGTCCAGATCTCGAGGACAAGCCGGTCGTAGTTGGTGAACTTGCCGACGCGGGTGGCCTCGATCGAGTACCGCACGCGCTGGACGGGCGAGTAGACCGAGTCGACAGGAATCGTGCCGAGCTGCTGCTCCTCGTCGTGGTTCTCCTCGGACGGCACATAGCCACGGCCGATCCGGACGTCTAGCTCGATGTCGAGCTCCCGGTCCATGGTCAGCGTGCAGATATGCAGGTCCTTGTTGATGACCTCAGCCCCGCCCGGGCACTCGATGTCGGCACCCGTGACGGGTCCCTCGTCGTTCTTCTGGATGCGGCAGACGATCGGATTCTGACCGTCGTACTGCACCCGGAGCCTTTTGAGGTTGAGGATGATGTCGGCCACGTCCTCGTAGACCCCCTCGAGGGAGTCAAACTCATGGTTCGCGCCGTCGATTCGCACCGCGGTTACCGCAGCGCCCTGGATCGACGACAGAAGCACGCGCCGCAAGCCATTGCCGATCGTGTGGCCGAAGCCACGTTCGAACGGCTCGATATGGAAGCGACCGTACTCGTCCGTGAGCGAGTCCGCGTCCGGCTGCACCTTGCTGGGCAGCTCGAAGTTACGCCATCGAATTCTCATGCTGAAGCCCTCCCGCAGTCAACTGCGGGCAGTGGACCGCTCCTTTTACTTCGAGCACAGCTCAACGATGAGCTGCTCCTGAATGGGGAACTGGAAGTCGGTCCGGGTGGGGATGCCCGTGATCGTCGCCGTCATCGCGTCCCCGTTGACTTCGAGCCAGCCAGGGACCTCGGCACCTTTGGTGATATCGACTGCCTCGGAGACCAGCTTCTTGGTGTTCTCCTTGGAACGCGGAGCGATCACTTGGCCAGGCTTGACCTGGAACGAAGGGATCCCGACGCGCTTGCCGTCCACCGTGAAGTGCCCATGGTTCACCATCTGGCGAGCTTGGGGCAAGGTCACGGCAAAGCCGGCGGTGAGGACCACGTTGTCGAGACGACGGGTGAGCAGACCGAGGAGGTTCTCCCCGGTGTTGCCCCTCTGACGCTCAGCCCCGCGGAAGTAGATCATGAACTGCCGCTCGAGGACGCCGAAGATGCGCTTGAGCTTCTGCTTCTCGCGCAGCCGCACGCCGTACTCGGTAACTTTTCGACGACTCTGGGCGTGCATCCCGGGCGGATAGTCTCGCCGCTGGAGGATGCCGACCTTGCCGCTAGAGGTGTTCTGGCCGAGGAAGAAGAGGTTCATCCCCTCCCGACGACACTGCTTGACCTTGGGACCGGTGTAACGAGCCATGGTTTAAGTGCGACGCCGCTTCCTGGCGCGACATCCGTTGTGGGGCAGGGGGGTGACGTCTTCGATCGAAGTGATGCGCAGACCCGAGTTGGCCAGGGCACGCACGGCGGATTCACGGCCGGAGCCGGCGCCGTTCACGCGCACCTCGATCTCCTTCAGACCGTGACGCTGAGCAGCGTTGGAGGCGTTCTCCGCGGCGCGTTGGGCGGCGAAGGGCGTACTCTTGCGAGTGCCCTTGAAGCCCATCGAGCCGGCAGTGCCCCAGCTGAGCGTATCGCCCGTCGTGCTGGTGATCGTGACGTGGGTGTTGTTGAACGTCGCCTTCACGTGGGCGATGCCCTTGACGACGTTCTTCTTCTTGGCGCGTTTGGCGGACTTGGACATGATTTACCCCTTCATCCCCTTGACCGACTTCTTGCCTGCCACGGTCTTCTTGGGGCCCTTGCGGGACCGGGCGTTGGTACGGGTTCGCTGACCCCGCACGGGGAGACTGCGGCGATGCCGCAAACCGCGATAGCAGTTGATGTCTCGTAGGCGGGAGATCGCGGCCGCGAGTTGGCGCCGCAGCGCACCCTCGACCACGTATTTCTTGTTGAGATGGTTCGCCAGGGTGGTGAGCTGCTCCTCCGTCAGGTCCCGCACCTTCATGGCGGGATCGAAATTCAGCTCGGCGCACACCTTGTTCGACGTCGTGCGACCTACACCAAAGATGTAGGTGAACGCGATATCGAGGCGTTTATTGTTGGGGATGTCGACTCCGACGACACGTGCCATGATTGCTCCTGAGACGCCTTACTTGCCTTGGCGTTGCTTGTGGCGGGGATCTGCTTTGCAGATCACTCGAACGACTCCTCGACGACGCACGATCTTGCATTGAGCGCACATGCGACGGACGCTGCTTCGAACCTTCATCTCCGTCTCCGTCTGCGTCGGCGGCCTCCGCCGCCCCTGCGCCGCTCGCCACGGCAGGTGATTCGCCCCTTCGTGAGGTCGTAGGGGGACATTTCGACTGTGATTTTATCTCCGGCCAAGATGCGGATGTAGTGCATCCTCATCTTGCCGCTGACGTGGGCCAGGATCTCGTGACCAGACTCCAATCGCGCCCGGAAGCGGGCGTTGGGTAGAGCCTCGATCACGGTCGCCTCGACCTGGATCGGTTCTTCCTTCGTCATCAGACGGCCTCCTGGAGGCAGGCCGCGCAGGCAGCGAAGACGTCGTCCGGGACCTGGTTCCCGTCGACGGAACAAACCACGCCGCGCGCCTGGTACCAGGCCACGACTGGAGCGGTTTGTGTGTGGTACGCCACCAGCCGCTCACGCACGACCTCAGCTTGGTCGTCGTCGCGCTGGTAGAGCCCCCCCCCACAGGTGTCGCAGACACCGGAGTTGGCGGGAGGATTGAAGGTGGTGTGGTAGATCGCGTTGCACCCGCGGCAGAGCATCCGGCCGGAAGCGCGCTCGACGATGACCTCGTCGGGCACCTCGAGGTTGATCACCGTAACCGCGGTGTCCCCCAGGCGGGCAGCCAGGCTCTCGGCCTGGGCCTCGGTGCGCGGGAATCCGTCGAGCAGGTAGCCAGCAGCGCAGTCGTCGCTGGAGACCCGGTCGAAGAGCATGTCGATGACCAGGTCGTCAGGGACGAGCTTGCCCCCATTCATGTATCCACGCGCCTTCTCCCCGAGCTCCGTGCCCTGGGATAGGTTCGCGCGGAAGAGGTCCCCGGTCGACACGTGGGGAAGGCCCAGCTCACGCGCGAGACGCGAGGCCTGGGTTCCCTTGCCGGCGCCGGGGCCGCCCATCATGACCACGACCTTGCTCAACCCTCGCCCCCGGTCTGGGTCCAGCCAGCGCCACCGGCAGGGCCTGCGCCCGGGCCACCGGGACCGCCGCCACCTTCGTACTGCCGCATGACGAGCTGAGAGTTCAGCTTGTCGACCAGCTCGAGGGCGACGCCCACCACGATCAGGACCGAGGTGCCGCCCAGGAAGTACTGCATCGTGGGCGTCAATCCGGAACCCGAGGTGATGAAGTTGGGCGCCACCGCGACCAGCGCAAGGAAGGCGGCGCCAGCCAGGGTGATCCGGGTCAGGGTGTTCGACAGGTACTCTGCGGTCTTCACGCCGGGACGGATGCCCGGGATGAAGGAGCCGTGCTCCCGCAGGTTGTTCGCGATCTCCTCGGGCCGGAACATCAGCCGGTTCCAGAAGAAGCAGAACGAGAAGATCAGGGCCGCGTAGGTCGTGACGTAGACGAACCCGGTCTGGTTCGAGAAGCCCGTCTGCATGTAGCCCCAGCCGAGCCACTGGAAGAGGATGCCGGGGATCACGAACAGCACGGAGGCGAAGATGATCGGCATCACGCCGGCCATGTTGACCTTGAGCGGAAGGAAGTGACGCTGACCGCCGTAGACCCGACGGCCGCGCTGCAGGCGGGCGTATTGGATCGGGACCCGGCGCGCGCCCTTGTGCATGAACACGACGACGAAGATCGTCCCGACCCAGACGAACATCAGGAACATCAGGGTCTGCCAGAAGTCCGGCTGTTGACGGATCGTCAGGAGGTTCGCCGGAAGGCTGACGATGATGCCCGCCATGATGATCAGGGAAGCGCCGTTGCCGACCCCGTACTCGGTGATCAGCTCACCGATCCACATCACGAGCAGGGCACCCCCCACCAGCGCGGTCACCACCACGAAGAAGAGGCCGACGCTGCTGTCGCGCATGCTCACATCGACCATCTCCGCGCGCCCAGGCAGGAACACGCCCGTGTAGATGAAGATCGCCTGGACGAGCGCAATCGGCACCGTGGCGAGGCGCGTCCACTGGTTGATCTTCTTCTGGCCGCTGGCGCCCTCCTTCGCGACGGCCTCGAGGGCCGGCGAGACCTTGGTCATCATCGAGAAGATGATGGAGGCCGAGATGAAGGGCATGATCCCCAGCGCGAAGATCGTCGTCTGCCCGATGGCGCCCCCCGAGAGGGCGCTGAGCAGGCCGAAGATGTTCTGCTCACCGGTCTGGCGCAGGAATTCCGGCGCCATTCCGGGGATCGGGATCTGGAACCCGAGCCGGTAGCAGATCAGGAGCCCGAGGGTCCTGAAGATCCGCTGCCGGGTCTCCGGAACCCGAAAGAGCTGGTTGATGCCGTTCTCCAAGGGGGGATCCTCTGGGGTCAGGAGGCGGAGGTGTCGTCGCTCTCGGCGGCCTCAGCGGCCGGGGCATCCGCCGCGGCGGGAGCGCCCTCG
>JAQBVH010000383.1 GCA_027623615.1 Planctomycetota bacterium
TGATGGCCAGGGTCGTGGCAGCCATCGCCCTGGGCAGCAATCTGGGGGATCGCGAGAAGTTCCTGCGGCGCGCCATGACCGCCCTCGAGCGGACCCCCGGGGTCGTGGTTCTGCGCCGTTCGACCTGGCACGAGACCGCGCCCGTGGGCGGGCCGGAGGGGCAGGACCCGTTCCTCAATGGCGCCTGTCTGATCGAGACCACCCTCGGGCCGGCCGACCTGCTCGCGCGACTGCACGAGATCGAGGCAGCGAACGAGCGCCTCCGCGAGGTCGTGAACGGCCCGCGCACCCTCGACCTCGACCTCCTGCTGCACGGGGAGACGCGCAGCGACGCGCCGGGCCTGACGTTGCCGCACCCGCGTATGGAGGAGCGCGCGTTCGTCCTCGCACCCCTGGCTGAGATCGCCGTGGACCTGGTCCTCGCCTCCGGCAAGACGGTCGGCGAGCGGCTCGCCGAGCTCGAAGCGGTGGAGCCGAATTGATCGTTCGCTGCGACACGCCTGCGGAGGCGCGGGCCTGGTGCGCTGCCGAGCGTGAGGCCGGGCGTTCACTCGGCTTCGTGGCGACGATGGGCGCGCTGCACGCGGGCCACCTCGAGCTCGTCCGCACGGCGCTCGCGCAGAACGACCGCGTCGTGGTCAGCGTGTTCGTCAACCCGCTGCAGTTCAACAACCCCGCCGACCTCGAGCGCTACCCGCGCGACGCGGACGCCGACGCGCGTCTGCTCGATGGGGTCGGTTGCCAGATGATGTTCACCGGGACGCTCGAGGAGTTCTTTCCCGGCGAGCTGGAGGGGGGCGCCCTTCCCAAGGAGCGCCTGCTCGACCCGGGCCCGGCCGCGCTCGGCCTCGAGGGCGAGTTCCGCCCCGGCCACTTCGCGGGCGTCGCCACGATCGTCGACCGCCTGTTCGACGTGGTCGGTCCCGAGCGCGCCTACTTCGGGCGCAAGGACTACCAGCAGTGCCTGGTCGTGCGCGACCTAGCGCGCCGACGTGGCAACCCCGAGGTCGTGCTCTGTCCCACGGTGCGGGAGGACTCCGGCCTGGCCCTGTCCTCCCGCAACGCCCTGCTCGATGCGACCCAGCGCGCCGCCGCGCCGGCGATCCACGGCGCCCTGCGCGCGACCCGTGCGCTGTGGCAAACCGGAGAGCGCGACGCAGACATCTTGGCGGCGGTCCTCACTCGCGGCCTCGCGGGCCACGGCTTCGTCGTGGAGTACGCCGAGGTGCGGGATCCCGAGTGCTGGACCGCCGAACGCCCCGCTGGTCACCTCGAGCAGGCGGTGGCCCTGGTCGCCGTGCAAGCCGGCGCCGTGCGCCTGATCGACAACCTACCCCTGTCGTGAGCCTGCCCCAAACGGTAGAGGTCAGCGCGCCCGCCAAGTTCAACCCGCTGCTCGACGTGCTCGCGCGTCGTGACGATGGCTTCCACGAGGTCGACACGACCCTGCTCGCGGTCGAGCTCGCCGATCACCTGCTGCTCGCGCGCGCCGAGGGCGAGGCCGGTTCGGTCCGGCTGACCCTCGCTGGTCCCCACGCGACCCCCGACATCCCGACGGATGAGCGCAACCTGGTCGTGCGCGCGTTGCTCGCGGTGCTCGAGCGCGTGGACGATGGACCGGCGCTGCACGCGCACCTGACGAAGGATGTGCCCAGCCAGGCTGGCCTCGGAGGAGGGAGCAGCGACGCCGCGGCGGCGCTGATCGGCGTCGAGGCGCTCCTCGGCCTCGAGCTCGGGTCCGCGCAACGCGGCCAGCTCCTCGCCGAGCTCGGGTCGGACTGCGCCTTCTTCGCGACCACCAGCGGAGCGGCGCGCGCGACTGGTCGCGGAGAGGTGCTCGAGGAGCTCAGCGCGCCACAGGGCACGGAGGGGGAGTGGTGGGTCGCGCTGGTCACCCCGCAAGCTGTCTGCCCGACCGGTGACGTGTATGCCGCCCTGAACCTCGCTCCCTCCCGCGCTTCACGCGAGACGCGGACGATTGCCGCCTTCCTCAGCCTGCGCCCGACCGACGCTCGCCCGCTGCTCCGCAACCAGCTGGAGGCCGCCGCGCTCGCGGTGACCCCCGAGCTCGGTCGTTGGCGCGAGGCCCTCGAGGCCGCCGGTGCCGGCCACTATCGAATGTCCGGCAGCGGCTCGAGCTTCTTCGGCCTCTACGACACCTCATGGGCCGCCACGGACGGACTGCAGCGGGTCCTGGCCGAGCTCGAGCAGCGTGGTCTGCGCTGGCGCGGTCGCTGGGTGACCCGCACCTGCGGCCACGGGGCGAGGGTCGTCGCGACCACCAGCTCCAAGGATTGAGGCTGCGCCGAGGTGGTGGATGAGCGCGCTGGAGGGAGTGGGTCCCGCTCCGGTCAGCGCCCGCCCCTCCGTTTGTTCCTTGAGCGAGGCAGGTTCAATTCCTAGTGTGCTGACATGCAGCCGCTGGGTGCCCGAACCCGTGGTGATGGCGTAGTGCTCGTTTCGGGTCGGAACCAATCCAAGAATGCCGCATCGGCGCGTGGGGGGACACGTCGCCGCGGAGCAAGGGACCTCGTCCTTCCACCGGGATGAACATCTCCGAGATCCGCGTCAAGCTGCTTCCCCGCAAGACCGACAAGTTGCGGGCATTCGCGAGCATCACGCTCGACGAATGCGTCGTCGTGCGCGACATCAAGATCATCGAGGGGGGCGACCACCTATTCGTTGCCATGCCCAGCCGCAAGCTGTGCGACCGCTGCCCCTCGTGCGGGGGGAAGAACCACCTGCGCGCGCGCTACTGCAACGACTGCGGCACCCGTCAGGGGCTCGAGCGCACGCGCAGCGACGAGCGCGGTCGGCCGCGGCTCTACGCCGACGTGTCCCACCCGATCAACCAGCGGGCCCGGGACCAGATCCAGGGGGCCATCATCGCCGCCTATCACGAGGAGGTCGAGCGCTCGAAGCAGGAGGGCTACCAGGCGGTGCGCTTCGACGACCTCGACTACGACTACCTCGAGGAATACACGCAGGAGTAGCTCCTGACGGGAATTGCGAGGGCGACACCGTAGCGGATCCGGGGCGGTTGGTAGGGTGCAGTGACAAGGAGCACCTACCTGATGAAGACCCTCGCTCTGCTGCTGCTCGCGACTGCGGCCCTCCCCCAGGACATCGAGGTCGGCACCCCGAACCCCGCCACTCCCGTCACCGCAGGCGTCGGCGCGCACACGACCTCGCTCGAGGTCGGCACCGTCTTCGACGTGACCGTGCGCGCGCGCATCCTGAACGGCTGGCACATCTACGACCTCGGCGGCGAGCCGGGTCCGTACGCGGACACCGAGCTCGAGCTCGTGCTGCCCGACGGCTTGACGGCGGTGGGGGGGTGGCAGGTGCCCAGGTCCCTGGCCGACCCCACGGGCAGCGGCAAGCAGATCTGGATGGGCGGCGCCCGGTTCACCCACCAGGTGCGCGTGGACGGTCAGGTCGAGGAGGGCGCGCAGATCGCCGCCAACCTCTCGTTCCAGAGCTGCAATGCGCAGCTGTGCCTGCCGCCCAAGACCCTGGAGCTCAGCTGCGAGCTCGTCCTGGTCGACCCGTGGGCGGCGCAGCGCGACCTCAAGGTGCTCTACGCCGGCTACGCGGGTGGCCACCGGGAGAGGGTCTTCGGCGAGTTCTTGAAGCAGCACTTCGACCACAGCGCGACCATCCCGCTCACCGAGCTCTCGATGGAGAGCGCCGCGGGGTTCGACGTCGTCATCGCCGACTGGATGAGTCAGTACGGCTGCGACGGCTACGAGCGGCCGGACGGGCTGCATGGCGTCCCCATGCAACTCCCGGTCGGCTTCACCAAGCCCGTCGTCGCGATGACCTACGTGGGCACGAACCTGCGCCGGGGCTACAAGCTCGACTGGTTGTGACTGTGCCTCGGCAATGAGGCGCACGGGTTGCGCCTCGAACATCCCATCTTCCAGGGACCGCTGCAACCGAAGATCGAGCTGGTCGCGAGCGACTGGGGACAGGAGTACGACGACCGCGGCGTGTGGGTCGTGCAGACCGGCGAGCCGGGCAAGACCGTGGACTACGGCGTGGTCTCCGACGGCCACGGCTTCGAGGACTCCCCCGACTGCGAGCGCATCTCGGGCGGCGTGAACTCGAAGGGACCGTACGCGGTCGCGATCGGCCGCCAGGCCAACATGCTGCAGTGGGGCTTCTACGCGGCGCCGGACCGCATGACCGAGAGCGCGCAGCAGGTGTTCCTGAACACGCTGGTCTACATGCAGCAGTTCGACGGGCGCCAGCCAATGGTCGAGAAGCTCTCGATGGGCCGCACGTGGATGCTGCAGATGATCGACACGATCGGGACGCTCGAGGAGTTGCCGGAGGAGCACCGGGCCAACTTCGAGGCCTACCTGCGCCAGAGCTTCCCCAAGCAGTGGGTCGACGAGGTCGGCCTCGACCCGGAGCAGCTCCTCCCCCTGGTGCAGCAGAACATCGAGTACCTGTACTGCGCGCCGCGTGAGTACAACCACGTCCTCGACACCACGCTGCAGGCGCTCGGCGTCTCCAACCGGGAGCCTGCGTTCCTCGCGCTGCTCACCGAGCGCCTGACCAAGGACCCGCAGGACGCGGTCGCCCTCGAGCTG
>JAQBVH010000384.1 GCA_027623615.1 Planctomycetota bacterium
GAGGCCGAGCGCTGCGCCGGCGACCGCGAACCGCATGTCGCAGGCGAGGGCCATCTCGAGCCCCCCACCGAGTGCCCAGCCCTGGATGGCCGCGAGGACCGGCTTCGGACACGCCTCCATCGCGAGCGTGAGCGCCTGGCCGTGCTGCGCGTTCGCCTTGCCGTCGAGGACCCCCTGCTTGCTGAGCCCGCCGATGTCGGCTCCGGCGATGAACGCCTTCTCGCCGGAGCCGGTCAGGATGATCGCACCGACGTCGGCGTCCGCGGAGAGCGACACGATCGCGTCGCGCAGAGCCTGGATCGTGTCGTGGTCCAGCGCGTTCAGCTTGTCCGGGCGGTTGACGATGACCACAGCGATCCGACCGTCCCGCTCGACGAGGACCGTGTCGGTCACGTGACCTCCTCGCCTTCCTCGGAGTCGGCGGTCACGGCCTCGTCGGCCCCATCGCCCTCGCCGGACTTGGAGACGTCGATCGCGGCGGCCTCGGGCTCGCCCGCGGCCGCTTCGTCCTCACCGAGCAGATCGCGCTCGGCGACGAAGACCTCGGCCGAGCGGATCTCGATCCGCTCGGTCGGGCGACTGCGCTCCCGGCCGTCGCCGAACTCGCAGTCGACGTTGGCGATCTCGTCGAGGACGTCGAGGCCCTCGACCAGCTTGCCGAACACCGTGTACTGGCGATCCAGGAAGCCGACCCGATCGTGGTCGCCGTGGACGACGAAGAACTGGCTGCCCGCCGAGTTCGGGTCCTGGGCGCGGGCCATCGAGAGCACGCCGCGCTCGTGGTGCACGTCGTTGAACTCCGCGTCCACTTTCCACCCGGGACCGCCGGTCCCAGGAGCTCCGCCGGCGCCTGCCTTCGTGTTCGGGCAGCCGCCCTGGATCATGAAGCCGGGGAGGACCCGATGGAAATGGGTGCCGTCGTAGAAGCCGTCACGGGCGAGCTTCAGGAAGTTCTCGACGTGGCACGGAGCCTTGTCCGTGAAGAACTCCACAGTAATGTTGCCTGCGGAGGTCTCGAGGCGAACGGTGGGTGCGGTCATGCTGGGGATCGGTGCTGGGGGAGGCGGTGAGAGAGCGCTCAGCGCTTGGGCGCCTTGACGACGATGGCCTTGTAGATGGTCTGACGTTCGACGGGCGCGTGGGAGCGAGCGTCGCGACGGTCGAAGGCCGGGTTGCCGGTGAAGACGAGCTTGTTGACCACCTCGATGCCCTCGACGAGCTTGCCGAAGCCCGTGTACTTGCCGTCGAGGGACGGGGACACCGCGTGCATCACGAAGAACTCGCTGGTGGCCGAGTCCTGGGCCGGGATCACGTTGCCTTGCTCGTCGCGAGTGTCGACGGGCAGGCGCGCCGCCGAGAGCACGCCAGGGGTGTGACGCCGCTCGTTGAACTCGTTCTTGACGTGTCGCGGCGCGGCCTTGCCCGGCCTCGCGCCGCCGCCCTGGATCATGAACCCGGGGATGACGCGGTGGAAATGGCTGTCGTCGTAGAAGCCGGTGTAGGCGAGGTCCAGGAAGTTGCGCGTGTGGTTCGGCGCAATGTCGGGCCAGAACTCGAACCAGAGCGGGCCGGCGAGCGTCTGCATCACGACCTGGTAGTCACCGAGCTGCTCCTCGGGCAGGGTCATGAAGTCCATGCCCCGCGGCGCGGCCGAGAGGGCGATCACCTCGACCGGCTCCTCGCTCGAGCCCGCGAAGGAGAGCTTGAAGCCGCGGCCCTTGAAGGCCTCGGACCCCCGGATCGCAGGCGCGAGGTCGAAGGAGGTGTTCAGGGTCTGGCCCGGAACGAGGGACAGGAACGCGCCCTCGGGACGCGCGCCGAGGGCGCTGCCATCGAGGCCGAAGGCGGCGGGCGCCAGGTACCAGGCCGGGATCGCGGCCGCGGCCGCGTCGGCCACCGTCGCGCTGAGGGTGACCTGGAACGGCTCCCCCTCGATGTACATGGACGGGCTGGTGTAGCTGACCTGCACGTCTTGGACGAACAGGGGCAGGATGAGTGCTGCGACTAGCATCAGGACTTCTTGTCTCCTTCCCAGGAGTAGTAACCCTCGCCGGTCTTCCGGCCGAGCTTGCCCTCGGACACCTTCAGGCGCAGGGACTCGGGGATCGCGAACGCGGGGTCGTCGGGATAACGAGCGGTCCACCCTTCCAGAATGGAGAGGGTGGTGTCGAGGCCAACGTAGTCCGTCAGCGTCAGCGGGCCCATGGGGTAACCGCAGCCGAGCTGCATCGCCGTGTCGATGTCCTCCTTCGAGGCGTCGCCACGGTCCAGCATGCTGATCGCCTGCACCATGTAAGGGACGAGCAAGCGGTTCACCACGAAGCCCGGGGTGTCCTTGCAGCCGACCGGCGACTTGCCGCAGGCCTCGCCGAAGGCGCGCGCCGCGGCGAAGACCTCCTCGTCCGTCTCGTCGGTGCGCACGACCTCGACCAGGCGCATCAGCTGCACCGGGTTGAAGAAGTGCAGGCCGACGAAGCGCTCCGGGCGGCCTGAGGCCGCGGCCATCTCGCGGACCGGGAACGAGCTCGTGTTCGAGGCGAAGATCGCGTCGGGCTTCGCGTTCGCGCCGAGCTCGGCGAAGAAGCTCTTCTTGATGTCGAGGTTTTCCACGATCGCCTCGACGACGAGGTCGCAGTCGTGCAGCGCGGTGACCTCGGTGCTCGGGGTGATCCGCCCGCGGACCTCGGCGGCCCAGGCCTGGGCCTCGTCCTCGCTCATCTTGCCCTTCTCGACGTTCTTCGAGGCGAACTTGGCCAGGCTCTTCTCGATGCGCCCGATGCCCTTGTCGAGGGCGCCTTGATCGAGTTCACAGGCCACGACCTGGTGTCCACCTGCGGCTGCTACCTGCACGATGCCGTGGCCCATGAGGCCACAACCGACGACGCCAACCTTCTCGATCTTCATGTGCTTGTTCGAACGGCCCGTCAGGCGGGCGGATTGCGGTGGAAGGCGGAGGCGAGGCCCATTCCGCCGGAGATGCAGAGGGTCGCGAGGCCATGCTCGCCCGCGCGACGACGCAGCTCGTGCAGGAGGGTGACCACGATGCGCGCGCCGGTGGCGCCGATCGGGTGACCCAGAGCGATCGAGCCGCCGTTCACGTTCAGTCGGTCCGCCGGCAGGTCGAGCTCGCGGTCGCAGGCGATCACCTGGGCGGCGAAGGCCTCGTTGAGCTCGATCAGGTCGTAGTCCTTGGCGGCGAGGCCGTTGGCCTCCTCCAGCGTCCGACACGCCGGCACCGGACCGAGGCCCATCAGCTTGGGGTCGACGCCGCCGTCGCGGCTCTCCCCGACCCAGGCCAGGGGCTCGAGGCCGCGCGCGGCGGCCTCGGCCTCGCTCATCAGGAGCAGCGCCGCGGCCCCGTCGGTGATGCCCGAGGAGTTGCCGGCGCTGACCGTGCCCGCGTTGCGATCGAACACGGCCGGTAGCTTGCCGAGCTTCTCGAGGGTGGTGTCCGGCCGCGGATGCTCGTCCGCGCTGATCGTCCTGGTCTCGTGCCGACCGACGACCTCGACCGACAGGATCTCGTCCTCGAAGCGTCCGGCTTCGATCGCGGCGCCAGCCTTGAGCTGGGACTGGAGGGCGAAGGCGTCCTGCTCGTCCCGCGTCAGTCCCAGGTCCCTGGCCAGCTTCTCCGCCGTCTCCCCCATCAGCATGTCGGCCAGGGGGCACACGAACCCGTCCTGGTACATTGCGTCGACCACCGGCTGGTGGCCCATGCGGTAGCCGCGACGGAACTTGGGCAGGAAGAACGGCAGCCCGCTCATGCTCTCGACCCCGCCGGCGACGACCACCTTGCGCCGGCCGAGGCGGATCTGGTCGGCGGCCAGGCCGATCGACTTCAGCCCGCTCCCGCAGGCCATGTTGACCGTGGTGGCGGTGACCGCGTCGGGGATGCCGCCGCGCACCGAGACCTGCCGGGCCACGTTCGGGCCACCCCCGGCCTGGCGCCCGTTCCCGAAGAACAGCTCTCCGACGGCCGCACCCTCGACCCCTGCTCGCTCGAGCAGTTGTGCGACCAGACTCGACCCCAGATCCGCCGCCGAGAGGTCGGCGAACGATCCGAGGTAACGGCCGATCGGTGTGCGGTGCGCGTGGGTGACGACCACGCGCTCGAGGGCGGTCGAGGACATGTCCCCTGGGAGTCGGTGAGGGCCGGCGGGCCGGAGAGACGGACCGGCGAGCGGGTGCGGAGTGTCCTCCGACACAGCTGGATGAGAGCCATGCCCGGAGTTCGAGGCGAACAGTTTAGGGGCCGGCGGAACGCCCATCAAGGTGCCCAGACCGTGCCGGCAGGGCGCATAATGGCCATGGATCTCGCCCGATCCTCCATGAACAGCTCGGCCCCCTCCAACCCTCCCGACTCCGCCGGCACGCGGCACGGCCGCAGACACCAGGCGCTGCTCGTCGATCTCCTCGAGGACGACTCGCCCGTCGTGCTCGCCCGGGTGCGAGCCGAATTCCAGCGCCTCGGCCGTCGCGGCGCGCCCAGCCTGCGTCGCGCGGTGCTGCGTGGAACGCCCCGGATGCGCGGTCGCGCGCGCCAGCTGCTCCTCGAGCAGTCCCGGCGCGTTGCGGTGCGGCGCCTCGTGCGCTAC
>JAQBVH010000385.1 GCA_027623615.1 Planctomycetota bacterium
CGTGAAGGGCGTGGGCGCGGTGATCCTGACGCGGGCCGGCGCGCTCTCGCGACTCGACGAGCGGGGTCCGCGCGACCTGGGCCGCTTCCCGGGTGCCACGGGACTCCGCCGCGGCGCAGAGCTGGTCGTGGAGACCGAGGACGGCGCGCGGCGGCTCGATGGCACGCCGGCGGCTCCCGCGCCATGGCGCCTCGATAAGGAGGGGCGACTCATCCAGCCCCGCGGCGCCCCGGTTGCGCTGGGCTTTCGCGCCCCGGCCCTCGTCCGTGGCCCGGGGCCCAGCTCCCCGTGGATCCTCGACCGGCGCGGCGATCGCCTCCGCCGACTCGACCCGGACGCCCGCGGCTGGATCACGGCCCAGGCCATCGGTCGCGTGATCGGATTCGAAGCAGGCTGGCAGCGCGAGGATGGGGTTGTCCTTGCCTCCGCCCTCAGCAGCCTGCACCTGTTCGGTTCCGATGGGCGGCTGCGGGCCGCCCAGGGCGGGTTCGCGGACGTGGTCAGCGTCGCGCCAGCAGCAGGGTCTGGGCCGCGATCATCGTCTTGGCATCCAGGATCGGCACCTGCAGAAGATCCTCCGGGGTCAACCGGCGCAGCTCGATCTCCTCGTCCTCGTCGCAGGCGCTGCCGCCGCCGGCAACCTCGATCAGGTCGTTGGCCTCGAACAGGTGCAGCACCTCGGAGCAGAAGCCCGGCGCGGGCAGGAACGAGAGCAAGGGACGCATCCGTCCGGCACGGAAGCCGGTCTCCTCCTCGAGCTCCCGGTGCGCCGCCTCGAGCGGTGACTCCCCTGGGTCGAGGCGACCCGCGGGAAGCTCGAGGGTCCAGTCGCCCGCGGCCGGTCGGAACTGACGCACGATGAGCAGTCGACCCTGTTCGTCGACCGCAGCGATGCCGACCGCTCCCGGGTGTTCGACGATGGCCCACTCCTGTTGCAGGCCGGAGGGCAGCTCGAGCTTCTGTGCGACGAGGTCGAAGACCCTGCCATGATAGAGCCGCTTGGATTCGAGGACGCGGATCGCGGGGTGGGGGCGGAGGGTCACGTGGCAGGTGTCGGCGCGATCGCGGCAGGCTTCAGCTGGGGCTGTGCTTCGCCTGCACGTCGAAGGTGCACATGAAGGCGAGGATCGAGTTCGACAGGTCGGGACGTTGGTTGTCCATGCACAGCGGAGAGAACTTCGCGAGCTGACGCCGGAACTTGGGGAGCTCCTTGATCACCACCGCGTCCGGTCGTTCCTTCGCTTGCACGCGATGTTCGAGGTCGCGGATCTTCGTCTCGTACTCGGCGATGAGTTCCTCGTCCGAGCGACGGTGGTATTTGCGCTTTGCCATGAAGGCTCCTTGGGGAGGTTCCCCAGCGGGTGCTCGGGATCACTGCCGGGATCCGAGCGGTCTGCCAATTGCGTTCACTCCGCGATCGCTTGCTGTCCCCGGGTCTTCGGGGGAGCCAGGGCGATCGGGAGCCGGGCCGATTCGACCCCAACTCGTGCCGCCCGCTCGAACCGGGATTCCGGATTCCAGCCCCCGGATTCCATGAATTCGCGCTCGACGACGCCGCGAAAGCGAATCTACCACCCGGGCTGCGATGATCAAGTTCACCCGCTGGAAAGGCGCGTCAGTCCCGCTGTGGGCCCCGAGCAGACCCCGCCCAGGTCGGTTATCTTCCTGGCCCGATCCCAGCCCGGATCGTCCACTTTCTCCCCCCGATTGGCCCAAGACCGTGCATCAGGACATCGAGCGCGTGCTCATCAGCGAGGCCCAGATCCTCGCCGGCATCGAGCGCCTGGCCGAGCAGGTCACGGGCCTCTACGAAGGCTCCGAGTTCACGGTCGTCTCCGTTCTCAAGGGCTCCTGCATCTTCGCCTCGGATCTGATCCGCAGCATCCCCATCCCTCTCGAGCTCGCCTTCGTGGCAGCCCGCAGCTATGGGGATCGGACGGAGGCCGGTGAGCTCGTGATCGATCTGGTCCCGGCCGGCAATGAGATCGAGGGCAAGCGCATGCTCCTGGTCGATGACATCCTCGACACGGGTCAGACGATGCAACGACTCAAGACCGAGCTGCTCGAGCGCGGCGCAACGGACGTGAAGACCTGCGTCTTTCTCGACAAGCCTGCCCGGCGGGCCCTCGAGTTCGAAGCTGACCTGACCGCCTTCGAGGTCGAGGACCTCTTCGTCGTGGGCTACGGCCTCGACTTCGCGGGCCGGTATCGCAATCTGCCCTACGTGGGTGTCCTGAAGCCCGAAGTCTTCGAGGAGCGCTAGACCGGATGGCCGAGCACCTCGTCGTACCCGCGGGGCGAGCGGGCTTGGAGCTCGACGAGTTCCTCTGCCTGACGTTCCCGTTCGCGAACAAGGGCTTCCTGCGTCGTCAGGTGCGCGAGGGTTCGGTCTCCGTGGACGGCAGCCCCGCGCGGCCGTCTCAGCGCCTGCGCGTGGACCAGGTCGTGACGGTCGACTTCCTCGAGGAGGAGATTCCGGTCGCCCCCATCGCTCCCGAGGAGCGGGTGCCGATTCTGCACGAGGACGAGCGCGTCCTCGTCGTCGACAAGCCCGCCGGGCTCGCGGTCGAGCCCGAACGCTGGAAGCGCGACGCCGCCTGCTTGACCGGCGCCCTGCTGGACGAGGCCGTGGACCGATCCGGTGGCGTGGACGAGGGGGGCCGTCCGGTCGAGGGTTCCCTCGACTGGCGCCCGCGGCTCGTGCACCGCATCGACAAGGACACCAGTGGCTGCGTGCTCGTCGCCAAGGACCTCTCAGCGGAGCGCTCCCTGCGCGCCGCCTTCGAGGACAGCAGCGTGCGCAAGGACTACCTGGCCCTGGTCGAGGGCGAGTGGTTCGAAGACGAACCGCGCGTGATCGACCGGCCGATCGCCCCCGGCCAGCGCCGCGCGGGCCGCATGGTCATCCACGCGAGCGGCCGCCCCAGCCGCACCCGGGTCATGGCCGAGGAGCGCTTCCGGGGCTACACCCTCCTGCGCTGCAACCCCTTGACCGGCCGCACGCACCAGATCCGCGTGCACCTGTCGGAGGAGGGCTTCCCGCTCGTCGTCGATCCCATGTACGGCCGGAACGATCAGCTGCTTCTCTCCCAGTTCAAGCCCGGCTATCGTCCCAAGCGCGGGGCGTCCGAAAGGCCGCTCCTCGACCGGCTGGCCCTGCATGCCTGGCGCATCACCTTCCCGGACCTGACCGTCCCCGAGGGCGCCGGGCCGCGCACGATCACCGTCGAGAGCCCCGTCCCCGCCGACCTGGAGCGGGTCCTCAAACAAATGCGCAAGGTGCGCGCGCCCAGGCGCTGAAGGCTGCGATGAGGCTCAAGTCCAAACCGACCGACTTCAAGGTCGACGAGCTGTTGCGTGACGACTACCTGGTCGAGCGCGGCGAGTATCGTGTCTACAAGGTGACCAAGCGCAAGGTGACCTCCCTCGAGGCCGCGCGCGCGCTCTCCGACCTGACGGGCGTCGGGGTGGGGGACGTGTCCATGGCGGGCCTCAAGGACCGCCAGGGTGTCACCCAGCAGTACATGAGCGTGCGGCGCGGCAAGGTCGTTTCGCTGCGCGACGGTGGCCTCGAGATCGAGACCGTCGGCTACGGCGCCCACGAGCTGAGCGCGAACGACAGCCTGGGCAACGCGTTCCGCCTCGTCGTGCGCGAGCTCGACGACCGCGAGGTGCGGCGCCTGCACGCTTCCTTGCCCGACGTGCGCGAATACGGCCTCCCGAACTACTTCGACGAGCAACGCTTCGGCAACCTGCGCCACAACCAGGGCTGGGTCATGCGCGAGCTGATCCGGGGGGGACCGGAGGCCGCGCTCAAGCGCCTGTTGACCGCGGTGTCCGATCACGATGACCGCCGCTCCATGGCGTTCAAGTCCGCGCTGCACCGTCACTGGGGTGACTGGCACACCTGCCGCGACATCGCCGGCCGCTTCGGCCAGCACCACTCGGTGTTCGAGCACCTCAAGCAGCATGACGAGTTCGCGGGTGCCTTCCGCCACGTGGCGACACGCATTCGCTTGATCCACCTGTTCGCGTGGCAGTCGCACCTCTGGAACCGCGCCCTGGCGGCGCACTTCGACAGAGCCTGCTCCGAGAGCGAGCGCTTCACGATGCGCGCGCGCGAGGGCAAGCTCGTGTTCCCCAAGGGTGAGCTGCCCTTGCCCCCGACCTGGGGCGGGATGCTGCCGCTCCCGGGCGAGCGCCTCCAGGGGGTCGAGCTGGCCGACCAGCGCGAGCTCTTCGCCGCCGCGCTCAAGCCCCACAAGGTGCACCCCGACCAGCTCGACTCGAGAGGTGTCCCCGGCCTGGCGCTCAAGGCCGACCCGCGCGCCGTCCGCGTGATCCCGGGGGACCTGCGCGTGCGCCCCTCCGAACCGGACCCGCTGCACCGCGGCAAGGACATGGTGCGGATCTCCTTCACTCTCCCCCGCGGCTCCTACGCGACCCTGGTCGTGCGGCGCCTGATCGGTCCTCCCCGACCCACCTCTCCCCAATGAGCACCCCCGTCAAGATCGGCGTGATCGGCGGCTCCGGCCTGTACGACCTCGACGGCCTGTCCGCCCTCGAAGAGCACACCCTCGCGACCCCCTT
>JAQBVH010000386.1 GCA_027623615.1 Planctomycetota bacterium
CAAGCAGCTCTCCGGCGGCCAGGAGCAGCGCGTCGCGATCGCGCGCGCGATCGTCGCCGACGCGCCGCTGCTCGTCGCGGACGAGCCGACCGGCAACCTGGACGCGGAGTCCGCCGACGGGATCCTGCACCTCCTGCAACGCCTCAACCGCGAGCGCGGCAAGACGATCGTGATGGTCACCCACGACCCGCGCGCGGCCGCCTTCGGCACGCGGGTGCTGAGCCTCGACAAGGGCAAGCTGTACGAGAAGGACGCGTCATGAAGCTCCTACGCCTGGTCCTCAAGAACCTGCTGCGTCGCAAGGGCCGCACGGTCCTGACCATTGGCGGGATCGGCAGCGCGCTGCTGCTGTTCGTGCTCGTCGAGAGCCTGTCCCTGGGCCTCGACCGCGCCCTCTCGGGCACCGACGCGGCGAAGACGCTGGTCGTCTACCGCAAGAACCGCTACTGCCCCCAGACCTCGAACCTGCCCGACGTCTACCTGTCGCGCATCGAGGACGTGCAGGGCGTCGAGTCGGTCCTGCCCGTGCAGATCTTCCTGAACAACTGCCGCGCGAGCCTCGACCTGGTCACCTTCCAGGGCGCGCCGGTCGAGCGCATGCTCGCGAGCCGCAACCTGACGATCCTCGAGGGGTCCGAGGCGCGCTTTCGCGAGGAGCAGGACGCGGCCCTGGTCGGCGTCAACTTCGCGAAGCGTCGCGGCGTCTCGGTCGGCGAGCAGTTCAAGTTCGGCGGCATCGACGTCAAGGTCGCCGGGATCTTCGAGTCGAGCGAGCAGGCCGAGGAGAGCCTGATCCTGACCCACCTCGACTTCCTGCGCTACGCGATGCCCATGCGCCGCGACGGCTCGGTCACCCAGTACGAGGTCAAGGTCACGGACCCCAGCCGCGCCAAGGAGATCGCCGCCGAGATCGACGCTCTCTTCGTGACCGCGGAGCAGCCCACCGACACACGCCCGCAGGTGGCGCACCTCGAGCGCGCGACGAAGGACCTGTCGACGATCCTCGGCTTCGGGCGCTGGCTCGGCCTCGGCTGCGTGGTCGTCGTGCTCTCGCTCGTCGCGAACACGGTCTTCATGTCGGTGCAGGAGCGCGTCAAGGAGTTCGGCGTCTTCCGCACGCTCGGCTTCCGCGAGACCCACATTGGCGGGCTGGTCGTCGTCGAGGCGATCGTGCTGGCGCTGCTCGGCGCGGTCTTCGGGCTGGGCGCGGCCTTCGGGATCCTGCAGGCGAGCCACCTGACGATCGGCAGCGAGGGCGTCAGCGTCGCGTTCGCCACCTCGCCCGCCCTGATCGTGCGCGGCCTCGTGGTCGCGCTCTCCGTCGGCGTGATCGCCGGGTTGATCCCTGCCGTACGCAGCGCGCGGCAGCCCATCGTCCAGAGCCTGAGGAGCTGACGTGGGCCTGCCCTTCGACTACGCCGCTCGCAACCTGGGCCGCCGCCCCGGGCGCACCCTGCTGACCGCCGGGTCGAGCGCCCTCGTCGCCGCGCTGCTCGTCGCGACCGCCGCCTTCGTGCGCGGCCTAGAGTCGACCTTCTCGGGTGCGGCGCGCGACGATGTGATGCTGCTGCTCTCGATGTCGTCGGAGGGCGACATCGTGCGCTCGGCCATCGACGTCAGCGTCGGGTCGGAGGTGCGCGGGATCGCCGGCGTCGTCGCCGCGTCCCCCGAGATCCACATGGGCGCGACGCTCGGCGTCGCCGGTCAGCCGCGGCCGGGTTTCGTGCGCGGGATCACCGACGCGGCCTGGCAGGTGCACGACTCGGTGACCCTGACGGCCGGCGAGCTTCCGGGACCGGGCGAGGTCCTGGTCGGACGCCTCGCCGCCAGCCAGATGGGCGCCGACCCCAGGGACCTCGAGGTCGGGGACACGCTCGTGCTCGAGGGCGCCGAGCTGCTCGTCTCCGGTCACTTCGAGGCCCCGGGCACCACCCTCGAGGCCGAGGTCTGGACTCCGATCGGTCCCCTGCGCGGGCTGGCCCAGCGGAGCGACGACTCGGTCGTGTTCGTCAAGGTGGAGGGCGACCTCACCGAGCTCGAATACTTCGTCGCCAGACGCCAGGATCTGGCCCTGACCTTGATGTCCGCGACCGAGTACTACGAGTCCCTGACCGCCTACTTCGAGCCGATCCAGGCCCTGGCCTGGGTGCTGGCCGCGATGATCGCCGCGGCCGCGCTGTTCAGCGGCGCGAACACCCTCAACGCCTCGGTCCAGGATCGCCTGCGCGAGCTCGCGACCCTGCGCGCGATGGGCTACTCGGGCTTCGCGTTGGTGCGCTCCCTCGCCCAGGAGTCCGTGCTGCTCGCCTGCGCCGGCGGCCTGGTCGGCGTGGCCCTCGCGCGCCTCTTGCTCGAGGGCGCCTCCTTCAGCCTGGCGATGAGCGCCTTCGCCCTGCGTCTCGACGCCGTGTCCCTCTCCGTGGGGATCATCGGCGTGTTCGTCCTCGGTTTCCTCGGCGTCGTTCCTGCCGCCTGGCGGGTGTTGCGGCTGCCCGTGGTCACCGGTCTTCAGGAGGGGTGAACCCCAGCCCTCCACATCTGGATAGTCTCATGAGCATGAAAGCCCTTCCCCTCATCCTGGTCCTGGCCCTCGCTGCGTGCGGAGGCTCCGAAGAGGCCAAGCAGGACGACTCCAAGGTTACCGAGCCCAAGGTTACCGAGCCCAAGGTTACCGAGCCCGAGGTGCAGGAGCCCGAGTCCACCTCCCCGGGCGTGCACCCCATCGATGCTCGCTACGCGGCCACCCCGCCGGAGGGCGCGATCGAGGTCAGCCAGCTGCGCAGCCGCGCGGACGGGGACCAGGTCGTCGTTCGCGCCGACGTGATGGACTACGCGCCAGTCAACGGCATGGCGATTCTCAAGGTGATCGACCACTCCCTGCTGTCCTGCGACGAGATGGGGGACGACGACCACTGCGCTACCCCGTGGGACTTCTGCTGCGTCGACGAGGCCGAGATCGCCCTCGCGAGCGCGCTGATCGAGTTCCGGGACGAGGGCAAGCTCGTCGCCGCGAGCTTCAAGGACTTCCACGGCATCGACTACCTCTCGGACGTGGTCGTGTCCGGGATCCTGCGGATCGACGCGCAGCAGAACATCTCGATCGTCGCCGACTCGATCCACGTCGAGTAGCTGGCCTCAAGAAGAGTGGGACGGTGGTCGGGCAAACCACCGTCCTCCACAGCCTCTCTCTTGGTACCTCGGGCCGGTGAGAAACAGAAGGGTCCGGAGGGGGCAGGGCGCCAGGGAACCGACCCCCTGCCCCGTGGATCTCCGGGATCCTTTGATCGAGCCCGGCACCTCTCCCGTGCCTGATGGGCTCGACCTCTCTTCTCAACCACTGAGTGTCCGCCGCACCCGTTTCGGTTGACGGATTCCGCGAATCTTTGGCCGACCCCCCGGGATCCCTCCCCAGGCCGCCCTCCAGTTCTGGCCAGTGGATTGCAACCACCTGGGCGTCCGTGCGATCCTCCCGCGGTGCTGATCGAACTGGTGATCGCGGACCTGGCCCTGATCGAGCGGGCGGAGCTGGGCTTCGGCCCCGGCCTCAACGTGATCACGGGTGAGACGGGGGCGGGCAAGAGCCTGTTGATCGACGCGCTGGAGCTGCTGCTCGGCCAGCGCGGCCGGGCGGGCCTGGTGCGCCAGGGCGCCGACCAGGCCCGGGTCGAGGGCCGCTTCCTGCTGGCCCGGGACGGGTACGGCGAGACGGTCGAGGCCTGGCTCCGGGAGCACCTGCCGCAGACCCTCGAGGAACATGAGGACCAGCAGGACCCCGCCGGGGAGCTGGAGCTGATCCTGACCCGCACGGTCGCCCGGGACGGGCGTTCGCGGGCCCACGTCAACCACCGCCCGGTCACCCAGCGCATCCTGCGCGAGCTGACCGTGCGGCTGGTCGAGATCCACGGCCAGAACGAGAACCAGAAGCTCTTCGAGCCGGACGAGCAGCGGCGGCTGCTGGACACGTTCGGGGAGCTGCAGGACATGCTCGCGGGCTACCGTGAGCGCCGCGCGCGCTACCTCGAGCTGCAGGAGCAGCTCGACCAGTTCGAGACGGGGGAAGCGGAGCGTCTGCAGCGCCTCGACCTCCTGCGCTTCCAGATCGGCGAGCTCTCCGAGGCCGAGCCGCCGGGAGCAGACGAGTTCGAGGAGCTCGTCAGCGATCGCAACCGGTTGCGCCACGCCGGTGAGCTGGGCTCGCGGCTGGGCGGACTCGTCGACGAGCTGGTCTCCAACGAGGGCGCGGCGGTCGACGTGGTGCGGCGTGCGGAGCGTGAGCTCGAGCTGTGGGAGGGGCGCATCGCCGAACTCCAGGCTCCGGCGGCGGCGTTGCGCGAGGCCTCGGCCCACCTCGAGGAGGCCAGCCAGGACCTGGTGCGCTTCGTCGACGGGATCGAGGACGACCCGACCCGTCTGGAGGAGCTCGAGGAGCGCCTCGGCGCCCTCGACCGACTCGCGCGCAAGTATCGCGTGGAGGTCGCCGAGCTCGGCGGCCTCGAGCAGGGGCTCCAGGAAGAGCTCGCCGCCCTCGCGGCGACGGTTGAGGACCGCGAGGGTCTGGCGGCCGAGGTCGACAAGCGCCGGCG
>JAQBVH010000387.1 GCA_027623615.1 Planctomycetota bacterium
CGCGCCAGGGCCCGGGCGAGGGTCGTGCGCGAGTGGCTCTCCTGGATCCCGAGGTCCCGGGCGATGCGCTCGTGACCCTGGCCCTCGAAGTGGAAGCGCGTCAGGACCTCCCGGGCGCGCTCGTCGAGGTGCTCGAGGGCGGCGAAGTTGGTGGCCTCCTCCGCGCGCATCGGTGCCCGGCTCGGTTGGCTGCGCGAGCGCCCTCCTTGCGCGGAACTCGTCTGTGCCTGCTCCGGCCGGCCAAGGTCGGGTTCCAGGGTTCCGGAGGAACGCCAGGCACTTGCGAGGGCACCTTCGACGTGCACCTGTCCCATGCGTGGATGGACGCGTCCGGGCTCCTGCCCGGGCACACGATCCACGTGCAGTACCTCTACTCGGACCCGGGCGCGACCTGGCAGCTCGGTCACTCGGCCGCGCTGCGGTTCATGCTCTGCCCGTAGCCTCCTCCGGGGAGTCTGCGCACCGGCGCAGACTCCTACTCCTCCAGCAGCGCCGTGAAGGCCTCGCCGACCTTGCGGCCGAGCAGGCTGTTGCCGACGCGGTTGAGGTGACCGGCGTCCCGCCACACGGTCTCCGCGACCTCCGAGAAGATCATCGTCGCGTCGAGGCTGTCGAGGCCCTGGGTGCGCAGCTCCTCGCGGGCGGCGCGGATGCGCGGATAGCCCTCGGTCGCCGCCAGCATCCACTCCTCGCCGGCGCGCACGAGCTCCTGCTCCTGCGCCGTCAGCGGCTTGGAGCCGGGGATGTTCGGGTTGGGCTGCAGCACGTGCAGGAACGGAATCTGGCGCGCCCTGCAGAGGTCCGCCATCGCGGTCGTCGCGCGCTGCCAGACCTCGGCGGTGGAGTCGAGGATGGCCTGGTCCTCCTCGGGCTCCGAGAACGCCCCGAGGCGCTGGAACGAGAAGCTCGCCAGGGCCGAGGACAGCTCTTCCGCCGCCGCCTGCCAACGCTCCTGGGCGCGCACCATGCGGGTGCGGTAGTAGCTCCCGAAGACTGCGCTGTTGGCGAGCCTGTACTTGCGCACCGTGGCGTGAACGGCCGCGGCCTCGAGGCGCGCCTCCTCCAGCGCGTGCACGAGAACGCGCCCCTCACCGGTGACCGGCAGCGTGCTGACGAGTGGCCCCCATTGCCCCCAGCCAGGGTAGACCGGCGGGATCTTGCGACGTGAGTTGGCCAGGGACAGGGCCATCTCGTTGAAGCCGTCGATGCAGATCACGGCATCGGGTTCGTAGCCCTGGAGGAGCAGCCACTGCAGGAGGAACAGCTGCTGGGGTTGCTTGTACGCGCTGCGTCCGTGACCGAGGAAGCGCATCTCGCGGCCAGCCAGGGACGGGCTGGCCGCGACGACCTCGAGGAACACCTCGCTGCCTCCGTTCCCGAAGGCGGCGGCGACCGAGCTGCCGACCAGGAGGATGTCGAAGGTCGCATCGTCCTCGCCCGAGAGGAAGTGCGGCAGCTCCGCTGCGATGCGCTTGCGGGTCACATGCTCCTCCCACCCGGTAAACGGGTGCAGCAGGTACTTGGACGCCGCGCGCCCCTGCTTGACCTCGACCGCGCCGATCGAGGTCGCCATCTCCTCGATGGCCTGGGTCGTGCGCCAACCGGAGTACGCGCGTCCGCGCGCGGCCATCCAGCCGCGGGTGATCAGCTCGAGGCTGACGAGCGCGATGAGCACCGAGGCGACGAGCTTCGCGGGCGTCCGAAGGCGAGCAGGCAGACCCATGGGGGTAGCCCACTGTAGCGCGATTCACCACGAGCTAGTGGCCCTACGGCGCCGAGCGCACCCCGGGGCGCGACCCGTCCTGGGACTCAGCCGAACCGACCCGGCGAGAAGGCCTCCGGGACGAAGGCGCTGACCGGCTGACCGACGATCATCTGGGCCATGCCCTCGCCGATCGAGGGAGCCAGGTGAAAGTCGTTCCCGGTCAGGCCGGCCACGACGTAGAGACCCTTGATCCCCTCCACCTTGCCCACGATCGGCAGGCGGTCGGGAGTGAGGGTGGCCCAGGCCGAGTGACCGCCGAGGGACTTCTGGTCGCGATAGATCGGCAGGCGCCTGATGGCCCGCTCGCGCAGATCGTTCACCACCTGCTCGTCCACGTTTCCGTCGACCGCCTCGGGGCCGGACACGATGTCGCTCTCGTCGAAGTCCAAGCGTCCGAAGCGCGTCCGTCCGTGCCCGGGTTCGCAGCGCGCGTGCACGCGAGTTTCGTAATCGACCAGGACCGGGTGCGCCACGGGCATCTGATCGAGGGGGTCGGGGACGAAGCGCGTCTCGAACTCGCTCGAGGCGAAGCTGTCGTCGTCCTCTTCCTCGCCCTCTTCGGGCTTGGGCATTTGCAGGAAGCACTCCTGCGTGCGCGCCACCGAGAGCGGCAGCTCGACACCGAGCTCGCGGCAGATCGCGGGAGTCCACGGCCCGGTGGTCAGCACGACGTTGGGTGCCTCGAAGATCCCGTCCGAGGTCTCGACCCCGACCGCCCTACCCTTCTCGACGATCACCTTGGGACCGGAGACGCCGATGCGCGTTGACGCACCCGCAGCCCGGGCGAGGGCCGCGAACGAGGCGATCGTGCGCGCCGGATCGACGAAGCCGCCCGCGGTCTGCCATGCGCCGACCGCGTCGCCCGTGACCTCGATCCCGGGCATGATGCCACGCATCTGAGCCCCCTTGACGAGGCGCACGTTGATGCCCAGCTCGCGCTGCATCGACACGTCCCGCTCGAGCTGGGCGATGCGCTCCTGATCCGTCCCGGCGAGGAGGAGCACGCCCGTGTTTCGGTAGCCGACCGAGCGCCCGGTGTTGGCCTTCATGGTGCCGTACACCTTCAGAGCGTCGCGAGCCATCCCGGCCATCGCCCGGTCCGAGTAGCCGTGGTGCACGATGGCCGCGTTCCGGCCTGAGGACCCTGCCCCCAGGTGGTCCTTCTCGATCAGCACCACGGGTTCCCGCAGCGGATCACACCGGCGGGCGGCATGCAGGGCGACGCAGGTGCCCATGGCACCCCCGCCGACGATCAGAATCTTGGCCTTCAAAGGATCTCCTCGTTCTCCACGACGAGGATTCTACTCCAGCCCCACCCGACCTCCGAGACGAGAGGAGCCCATGCCAACGCGCGAGCCCCGCTCATCCGCGCACCGTCGGCCAGGCTCCCGAGCCCACTCTCGTACGCCCCACTCCCCTGAGCCCGCCCGTCCCGTCGTCGCACGCATCCGACGCTCCTCTCCGTGTCGGCCCAGGCCTCCGAAGCCCCCGGTCCCGTCGGCCCAGGCGCCGCTCCCACACCGTCAGGTGTGGGGCAAAAAAAAACCTCCGCCGACGTAGTCGGCGTTTGGGGGCCCAAGGGGCCCCCAAAGGCCCAGCCCCACCCGGGGCGCGGTCCGGATGGGGCTGGTGGGTCGGGCGAAGGGGGGCAACGCCCGACCGTTCAAGAAGGCGCCGGGCTCCAGGGTGTCCTTCGGGAGAGGGGATTCCCGCAAGGGCGCTGACGAAGCCCGGTGCCTTGTCCTTGTCCTTGTCCTTGTTCGGCAGCACCCCATCCGTGGGCCACGGTTGGGGTGGGGCCAATTCCCGGGAAGAAATTCCCCGCACGGGCTCAGCGCGAGGGAGAACCCGCTCCATCCCTGGCCCCGGCCGACCTCGGACCGTGGACGACCCCGTTGGGGCCGGCTACAGGCGCCTGGGGCTAGAATGCCCCCCGCCATGCTCCCTCAGCGCAGCTCCCGCCGTATCCGGATTGGTTCCCTCGAGCTCGGGGGGGACGCGCCGATCGCCGTGCAGAGCATGGCCGCCACCCGCACCTCCGACATCCCGGCCACCCTGCGCCAGGTCCGGCTGCTCGAGGCCGCGGGTGCCGACCTGATCCGCATCGCCGTGGACAGCCAGGCCGACGTCGACGCCCTGGCCGAGATCGCCGGGCAGACCGAGGTGCCGCTCTCGGTCGACCTGCAGGAGAGCTACCGGCTGGCGGAGTCGATCGCGCCCCACGTGCAGAAGATCCGCTACAACCCCGGGCACCTGCACCACCACGAGAAGGCCAAGCCGGTCGCCGAGAAGGTGGCCTGGCTCGCGGGAGTGGCCGCCGCCCATGACTGCGCCATCCGCGTCGGGGTCAACGCCGGCTCGATCGCGCCCGAGTACAAGGAGCGCTTCGCCGGTGATCACGTGGCTGCGATCGTGAACAGCGCGGCCGACCACTGCGCCCTGCTCGACGGGGTGGGGTTCGAGAACTACCTCGTATCGATCAAGGACAGCGATCCGCGCCTGGTGATCGACGCGAACATACGCTTCGGCGAGCTGCGGCCGGACGTGCCCCTGCACCTCGGCGTCACCGAGGCCGGGATGCCGCCGGACGGGATCATCAAGACCCGCATTGCCTTCGAGCAGCTCCTCTCGCGCGGGCTCGGCGACACCGTGCGCGTCTCCTTGACCGTACCCTTCGACGACAAGGGCATGGAGATCGCCGTCGGGCGTGAGCTGATCGCCGACATCGAGGCGGGCCGCTTCCGCTCCGTGCCTCCGAAGTTCTTCGACGGGCTGAACATCATCGCCTGCCCCTCCTGCTCGCGGGGCGAGAA